>NZ_JRFE01000009.1 GCF_000756305.1 Myxosarcina sp. GI1 | reverse complement strand
ACCGACTCGGTTAATTCAGAGAGCAGTGACTCGCCATAATTTAGCCGTGTAAATTGCTTATAAAAATGGCTAGAGAATACAGAATACATCGCTCTAGCCAAAGTTAAATCGAACAAGTTTAAACAAAAACAAAATTTTCAGCACTAAGATTAGCAGCTTTAACATTTGAAAGTATTGCTAAATCTCGATTTTGTGTGGCAATTAAAGCGTCATCATCATTTTGGCTAATGCTTAGATCGTCATAGCCAATACCCAAACCAGCAATACCAATAACGTCTTCACCGCTTATAAAGTCGGTAATAATGTTCGCTGCTTGAGGAAACTCTGCATTGGCAATCCAGAATTGGTCTGCACCTTTACCGCCAGTAATAGTATTGTTACCGCCAGAAGTAGTGTAGAATTTATCTGCGCCTTCAGCACCTACCAGACGACTACCAATACCTAAAATAAAAGTATTATCTCCACCATCACCATAAATGCGATTGTTGCTTTCAGCCAAAGAAACATCTATTAAATCGTCACCTTCACCAGCAAAAACTAAATTGTTATTGCCTTCTACTTCTAAAGTATCGGCACCCAAAGTACCAAAAATACTTGTAGGAGGATCGACTTGAGGATTGACGACAAACTGACTGATGATTTCGGGTTCTCGCTCTAAGATACTCGGATCTTCTTCGATCTCTTCTACAGTGTAAGGCAAGATACCGTAGGTAGTAACCGTAAGCTGTTGGGTTTCTTCGTCGATATCAAACTCACTCCAGCTTTGGTGAAAATTCCCCACATAATCTCCCTCAATCAGTTCGGCATCGATTAAACCTTCAGCTTGGGGAAGATTGTTATTTAACCCCATCGGATCGTAGCCTGGTTCCATTCCCGCATCGATAACCTTTTGTTTGGTAAAATCATCTTTGTCATCGAGAATGCTATCGGTATCTGGCGCGATGGGTAAAGAATCGAACAGTTCTTGCTCTTGTTCGGTCAAATCGGCAGTACCAGTCCAGCCAAGACCGTATGGATTACTACCGCCAGGACCTACCACTACTTCAAAAGCGTTGGTAGCAATCTGTTCGCCTTCTGGTTCGGTTTGATAGGTAAGATTGTTAACGTTATAGCCATGCCAATCCCCAGAGACAAAAACCACATTGTCAATGTCGTTCTCATCGATAAATTGAAGAATCTCGTTACGTTCGTTGGCATATCCTTCCCAACGATCCTCGGCATATAACCTACCCCACTGCTGCATTTCTACAGAAGTAGCGACAAATTTCCAAGTAGTACCACTTTCTTCTGCTGCCAGCAGATCTTTTTTAAGTTCTTCTAGCTGAGTTTTGCCAAGCATGGTACGGTCTAAAGTCAGGCTATCTTCAAAGAAGGTGAGAGATTCGGGATCTAGAAATTGGTCGCGGAAGGAACGAGTGTCGGGCATAATCAAAGTGGCATCGCTACCATAGCTTTGAGAACGATAGAGATTGGGTCTACCTTCTATAAGTGGATCTTCTGTTTCTTGATAAACTCTTTCTTCTAAAGGCGCGTATTCGGAGAAAGTTTGCAGAGCATTGTTGTAAAATTCGGTTTCATTAATTAAACCCTCGGTTTCGGGAAAACGCGAGTCTAAGTCAGCAGGCGCACCACCATAAAAATTATCTATTACTTCATGATCGTCAATCATTGAGAATAGAGAGGTAGAGGCTCTAGCATCTGCATAGTAATTTACGTCGAAATGCTCTATTAAGGTTTCGCTATACTTGGCTCTCATGTCGGGTATTTCAGTCGCAACCGTAGGTAATGATGGTTCGGTAGCGACGGAACCATCTTGATAAATTGTGTCTCCTAAGTTGATTAAATAATCGAGATGGCGGTCGGGAATGTTTTCCATTACCACATAGGGAACGGCACCTTGGTAATTGCAGTTAATGATGCCAAAATTCACTCCAGATGTTGCTCCTTCAGCAGCAGAAGTAGTAAGTTCTCCGAAGGCGCGATCGCCCGAACTATCTTTTACTCGGTAGTAGTATTGAGTATTGGGTTCTAAATCTTCAACTGCAACTTTGACGGGAACATTAACATCGCTAACGGTAGCGATAGCGGTTCCTTCAATCTGGCTAAAGTTAGGGTTGGTAGAATATTCAAAGGTAACGTCACCGAGTTCGTCACTCCGCGCCCAAAGAATAGAAGTGTTTTGTGTGGTGTCGCCGCTAGCAATTCCATTAATTAACATGAGAAATTTCCTTAGTTAGTTGTAGGGTTAAAAATGTTGTTAACGTAGGGGCGAATAACCATTCACCCTTTTAGATTTGATGAAGTGCGATCGCAATTAAATAAAGACAAAGTTGGCGGTGTTTAAGCTGTCTGCTGCAAGCTCGGAAAGAACTGCCAACTCTTGTTCATTGATAGCTACTAGAGTATCGTTACCAGTTTGAAAAATGCTTAGCTCTTCAAAGCCAATCCCCAAACCTGCAATGTTCAAAACATTTTTACCGCTAATAAAGATCGACTTCTACTAAACCATCACCGTCGCGATCGCCTCGGGAATTTTTTGCTTGTAAAGTTAAAATCGATCGCCTGTGGTTCTGAATTTTTGACAATGCTGAGATTGTCAATTGAACGCTCTACACGTACCATATAGTTTTTTACCCCAAAAAATTGGCTTTTTCTATCAGCTTTATCGGCAATTTTTAACTCATGATTATGCAATTATTAAGAGTCGATACTATTTTGGTTAAATTTTGATTTCTCGAATAAAGCCATAGTAATTAAGAAAAATAAAGAGTATCATAGGTTAATTTGTCAATATCTTTTTTTTAAAATTAGCATTTGAAATATTTTTAGCGATCGACATAATTTTCAACTTATCTATTATCTGATACAATAATATCTGCAATTTGCTGATAATAATCTGAGGCAATTACATCACCACCGCGATCGAATACAGAGTCAAAAAGAGTTTTGCGCTGTTTCTCATTAAGCTCATCGATAGAAGTATTTTCAAAAAGATTTTGTTCGCCAAATACACCTTGAATTGTAACAAGACCGCGAGCGTGTAACTTTTGATAGAAATCTGCTGACTGTGGTTGCGTCCCCGTAAATACGCTTATTTTTCTCAAAGTAAAAGGTGCTGCGGCAACTTCTGCTAATACAGCATTTAGGTTATCGGCGGAGATAGATATACCGAGATGTATTTCAGGATTGAGATTGTATATTTTGGTAGCCTGTTCGATATTGTCGGTAATAAAGCGTACTCTGTCTCCGGCATCGAGTTGACTAATTATCTCAACAACTTCATCTGTATAGTCGTCAGATTTTAGATCGAGTTCGAGAATAGTGCGTCCATTCGCCCATAGTAAAGTTTCTTCTAAATTTGGTACGTGATAGGGAGTAAGATTGCCTTGGTTATCCTTAAGTAGAAAAGTTTTAATTGTCGCTAAATTAGTCTGTTTGACTATTCCTTTACCGTTTGTGGTACGACTTAGATCCTCATCGTGCATTAAAATCCAGCTTCCGTCGGCAGTACGTCGCACGTCAACTTCCAGTAAGGCGGGTGCAGTAGTTAAAGTATTCTCAAAAGTGGCGATCGCATTTTCGGGAAAGCCAGTAGTAAAGCCACCGCGATGAGCCGAAATTAGTTTGGGATAGTTGGCGTTCCAGTGAAAAAATTTATCAATTTGTCCATCGGGAATTTCAATAGAGTAAGTGCCATCTTCAAAACTAATAAAATCGCTCGCCGAACTTATAGGGTGAGCGAGAACACTTGGCAGAAAGGCAACTATTAAAAAGATGCTAGCTATTATTAGTATCGATTTTTTCACGAAAGCTAGATTAGGTAAAAAACTATTTTTGTATAAAAGGCGATCGCTAAAAACCAAGCAAGAAAAGCTTAATTTTTCCAATCTTAATCGCCCAAACAAATTTAAACAAAGACAAAGTTATCGGCAGTCAAGTTATCGGCTTCTACGTCAGAAAGAATTGCCACGTCTTGGCGATCGATTTTAATCAAAGCATCTGCACCACTCTGAGAAATGCTCAATTCGTCAAAGCCGATGTCCAAACCTGCAATACCGATAACGTCTTCACCGCTAGTGAAGTCAGTAATTACGTTGGCTGCTTTAGGAATTTCGTCGTTAGCAATCCAGAATTGGTCTGCACCTGTACCGCCAGTAATCGTATTGTTACCGCCAGCAGAAACGTAAAATTCATCCGCACCTTCAGCACCTGCTATGCGATCGCCCGTACCCAAAGTAAAAGTATTATCGCCATCTTCATCAAGAGGTTCGCGAAGTCCATTGCTTTCTAAATAATCAATGGCTAGTTCTGATTCATCGGTTTGCTGGATCGATGCCCCAGCATCAGCCCAATAACCATAAACTGCATCAGGTTCGGTTAAAGCCAGAGCGTCATTACGAAAACCATTAATAAAGCCGTTATCATCAATGTCGGTATTGGCAAACAGTGTATTAATCCAAAGACGAACATCATATTCTTCAGCTATGTCTTTAACTTCTTCGGAAAACAGAAAACCAGGAGCGGTAACTGGTTCTTCTCCTTCTTGAGGACGCACAAGCATTTCTGCCGCATCAGGTTGAAATTCGTTAAAGACCCGTTCGACAAATTCAGGATCGCTTACTAATTCATCATCGATAATCGGCATAAAGCGGACATCGAAAGGCAACTGAGCCAGGGTGTCTTTTACTGCTGCTAGCTGTTCCTCGTTATTGACGGGATTTTTGATGACAATTTGTTCGTCAACACCTAGTTCGCGGGCCATATTCATTACATTGACCAATTCTTCTACAGGCAGTTTGATGTCAATGTTCAGCATGATTTTGTCTTCAACTGCCCTTAAAGCTTCTTCAAGAGTTGGTATTTTTTCTGAAGTGACTTCGCCAAAGTCTTCGATAATTAGATTGAGTTCTTTTAGTTCTTCTAAGGTAAGATCTTCAACTCGACCAGAACCTGTAGTTGTGCGGTCTACCGTTTCATCGTGGATAATGACATAGCGATTGTCTTGAGTTTTCCAGACATCAAGCTCGACCATCTCTACTCCTAGAGCGATCGCCTGTTCGATAGTAGCTAGAGAGTTTTCTGGTAAAGTGGTTACGCCGTCTTCATAATAACCGCCGCGATGTGCCACTACTGAAGTGTAATCGATGGTGGCATCTTCCCAAATTTCAATAATTTGGTTTACGGGTTCTAGTTGCGATTCGATAAACTCAGACAGTCCTTCTAAGTCATCGGTATTGATTAAATCTACACCTACTTCGTAAAGCGGTTCCCAGACGCTAGGCGCATCTATGGGTAAATTCCAAAAGCGGAAGATTTTGTCTTCTCCCTGTACCTCAGAGACAACTTCGTTGAGTTCGGCTTCAGTAGCTTCGGGAATATTGCCCGTACTGTCCCAAGCCAATTCGTCGGTAAAGAAATTGTCCCAATTGTCGCTAATTAAGGGCATAAACTCAGAATCGACACCAGTACCGATGTCGTCTTTACGTCCGTCATAGCCAGCGTAACGCACCTCTTGATTTTGCATAAATTCCAGCGGGCGATCGCCTGAAATAATCGGAGTTACCGCACCAGGAGTTATGGTGTAGTCACCCGAATCATTTTGAGTGTAGGTAGTAAATAACCCAGGGGACTTTTCATTGTACTCGGCTAAAACTTCATCCAGTCTCTGATAGGTAGGTAGTCCCTCACTTTTGATATCGATTAGTAGAGTTAGCGGTGTACCGTCGGCATAAACGCCACCGTTATCGTATTCTTCTTTGAATTCTTGCAGGGGTTCTAAATACAGTTCTTCTAAAGTTGGTAAAGTAGTTGGGTCTTCTACGGGGTCGTGTGCTACTCGTAAATTTTCATTATCGTCTGGATAAAGCCAAATATCAGCTTCCACGCTGACAAAACCATAGCTTAGAGCATCATATAGCGGATATTCGTGTTCGTAATCGTTATGAGCGTGGGTATTGGGTAAAGCCTCCTCTCTAGGAGTGGGAAGATCCTCTGAATCTACTTCATAGACAAACAGGCGAGAGGTATCGTCTTCGGGGAGGAAATAAGCTTTTAGTCCCGTCTCGGTAGTTTCCACATAGAAAGGGTTGTGAGTCATTGCCAACTCATAACCTTCTGCGTTTTCCGTCCATAGAGTAATGGGAAGCTGAAAGACTGGTTTATTGCTAGTAAGATCGACTAATTCCAATCCACCCAATTCTAAAGGTTCTTCTGTCTCCGAATCTTGATAGGTTTGAATGCCAGAAAATAAACCCAAGTTGTCTCCTACATACTGAGCGTCCTGATAGTCGATATAGTAAGAGCTATTGTCGGAACGTAAAGTTTCTGGTTCTGCGTCGGCATCGATAACGTTGAGGTCGTCATCGAGATGCCAGGTATACAGACGACGAGAACCCCAACTGACCCCATGCAGAGTATTAGTGTCGGGGTTACGGAATATGCCGCCGATGTGGTCGGGAAAAGTAAAGACCTCTGTTGCTTCCATCGTCTCTGGATCGACGCGATAAATAGTCGATTCGCTGTCGGGACGATACTCGGCGACGGGTACCCAAACATTCTCTCCATCGTAGTCTATTCCCCCTGGATGATAAATATCACCCTCACCCAAAGTAATTGAGTCGATTAAGTTGCCTTCAGTATCCAGCTTGAAGAGATGACCTTCTCCTTCTCCCGCAGTGCGATCGAGTCCATTACGTGGTTCGTCAAATCTTTCAGTGGGAGTAATAATTTCTACTGAAGAAAGAAACAAAGTTTCCTCATCGGTTTTAGTCATTCCCTGGGGATGATAGGTAAAAAAGTCTACTTCCTCGTCGCTTTGTAACTCCCACTCGCTGTTTTTATTCAGGGAGGTAAGATTATCGACAAATTTATCTTCGGAATCTCTTAGCAGAGATTCGCCGTCGAGTTTGCCTTCTTCAATATTTAAATGATCGAGAACGGTTGGTACCACATCGGTTGCAGGTGCAACTGGTGAATTGTCTAGTTCTCGATTGGAGGCAATGAACGTAGTTCTCTCAGAATCGCTTTGTTCGCCGTGGTCGAAGCCTTCTGTAGGTTCGCGTCCGTGGTCGGTAGTAACCAGAACCAACCAATCTTCATTAGGATGTTGTGCTTCTCTAGCTTCTACCGCATCGAGAATCGTACCTATATGACCATCGGCTTGGGTAATCGATTCTAAATATTCAGGAGAAAAACCCAAATCGTGACCGACAACATCGACATTATCGAGATGTACGAAAGTATAATCTGGTGCTTTATCTAAAATAAGATCGGCTACCGTTGGTGCAATAAAATTGTCTTGAGCTAGATTATCATCGCTGGGTTCTGGTGCGGTTAGTTCAAAATCGACAATGGAATCGATATCTTCTTCAAAGTAGTCATTAATAGGACCCCAGTTAACTACCGATGCCAAATAACTGTTTGGGTCGTCATTATTAACGTATTCAAAAATACTTGGATATTCGGGATTGGCTCTTAAAGTATCGTCATTCTCGACAATACCGTGTTTATTTGCCCAGACACCTGTAAGCAGAGTTCCCCAACCAGGACCACTATAGGTTTGCTCTTCGGTTTCCGTACCTTCTACACCACCAGTAAAAGATTCGATGATGTTTAAACTATCTAAATTGGGTGTAAGAGTTTCCTCTAACTTTTCTAACTGCGCTCCATCAATACCGATAACAATGGCTTTCTTTTCACTCATCACCACGTCTCCTGAAATTATTCGGTTAACAAGTTATTAGTTTTGAGATAGATTTTTTAGTAGCAATTATTTAGTATTAAATACTTACTAAAATAAATATCTGTATTAGCACAACAGCATCTTAGATAATTTATAGCCAACAAAAAACTAAGAAGTGGTTAATGTTTGTATAAGTAGTAATTGTCATTTTTAAAAAACTATAATCTAATTTTTATTAGCTATTTGAATACATCAAATAGCTACAACTAGATTGAACATATATCTTAATTAAAAGTAAAGTTTTTTATTTATTGTTCTGGTATATCTCAAGTTTTCCGCTAAATTGCGTACATGCACAAATTAAGAAAAATTAAAAATAAAATTAATTTTAGGTTAATTAAATTTGCGGTCGTTCTAAATCCTTTTGATGGTATAAGTAAATTACCAACTAAACCCCGTCCAGTTTGAAAACTGGAGTTTTGGCTCAAAATCAAATAGGCTGATTAAGAGAAGAAAAATAAGATCGATTTGATGTTAAAAGTAGATTACGCTCGTTGGAATCAAAGCAAAGAGTTATTAAGAACAGAGGCATTGGCTGCCAAACATCCTCGAACAAGAGAGAGACTGATGGCATTGTATGAAATTAGTGAAGGGAAAAGTGCTACAAAGGTAGGGGAACAAACCCGAAGAAATCCCCAAACAGTAATGGAATGGGTGCATCGTTATAATCAAGAAGGTCTCAAAGCCGTCGAGTATCAAAGAACGGGAGGAAGAAACCCTTTTTTTCCGAAACGGTGCGAAAAGATTTAGGGAATCAAATCCAGAAAGCTCTTTTAAGGTCAGCATTAGCACCACAAGAAAGAGGGAGGAAATCTCAAGGGTTTCCACGTTGGACGTTAAAAAGATTCGTCCACTGGCTGAAACAGAAGTGGAAGATAAATTGTTGTCGAGAGACAGTCAGAAAAACTCTTAAGCAGATGGGTTTTTCCTGGAAGAAAGCGAAGAAGTTGCTTAATAAAGGCAATACCGCCAAAAGAGCTGAATTTGTCGAACAAATTACTGAATTATTAGAGGATGCACTTCATCAAAAGCGATTAATTATCTATATTGATGAAGCCCATATACATTTAGATACCGATGAAGGTTACGGTTGGTCAATTCGGGGAGAAAGGTTTTGGGTCAGCTCTAGTTCTCCTGGAAGAAAGAAAGTCTCTTTTTATGGTGTTTACCTCTATAATCAGGCGCAAACCAGAATTTTTCCTTATGAGAAAGCAGAGAAAATTAATACCATTGATGTTCTCAAAAAGTTGCGAGTCGAATTTCCCCAGCAACAAATAACTGTGGTTTGGGATGGCGCACCATATCATCGTGCTAAAGTGGTCACCGAGGCAGCATCAGCAATGGACATCCATCTTCTACAATTACCTGGCTATAGCCCAGATTTTATGCCTGTCGAACATCTTTGGCAATGGCTCAGAGAAGACATAACTTATCATGTTTGTTATGACCAACAACAAGAGTTAATTTCTGCTGTTGCTGATTTTCAGCATCTAATTAATACTACTCCACTGTTTTTAAGCGATCGCTTGTGGGTTAAAAAACACCTCGATCCAGAAGAAGAAAAACTACGGTTTTCAAAGTAGATGCGGTTTAAGTGACAAATAATAGAAATTTTTGCTCGCTCTTTTAATTGGAATAAAGTAACAGATTTAAATTTAAAACTATAAGAATAAATCTAATTTACAAGACAAAAAACAATATTTTCTGTTGCGATCGCAGTCGTGATTTTAAGCTTGGCATTTGCCGAGCGCGTTACTTTGTTGCCCAATTCTTACTTACTCTGGCTATCTAAAACTTCTGGATAGCCCAATCTAACTCACTTAATACATAGCTCGAGAGATAAACAGATATGCCCAATCCAATTCAGTTAGTCATATTTGATATGGCGGGAACCACTGTTAAAGATGACAATGAAATTTTAAGGTGTTTTCTGCAAGCAACGCAAAGCAGTGGTTTGACCGCAGATCGCGAGCGTCTCAACCCGATGATGGGATGGGCGAAGAAGCTAGTATTTCAAACTCTATGGGCAGAACAAATAGGTAAAGAGCATCCAGACTACCAAAGTAAAGTAGAGACTTCCTACAATAAATTTAAACAAGTTTTAGAAGATTATTACCGCACTCAACCAGTGAAGACTACCGAAGGATGTTTGGAACTGTTTACCTGGCTCAAATCTCAAAATATTAAAATTGCCCTCAATACTGGCTTTTATCGCCAAGTTACCGATATCATTTTGCAGCGACTCGGTTGGGATCGAGGTTTAGATAGCAACTATGTTGGTTCGTCAGAGTCTATTATTCAAGCTTCGGTTACACCTTCAGAAATTTACAACAATGAAGGTCGTCCCGCACCATACATGATTCAAAAAGCCATGTACAAACTAGGGATAAAAGATCCTCAAAAAGTCGTGGTAGTAGGTGACACACCTTCAGATATTCAAGCAGGAATCAATGCTAGTTGCTTTTGGTCTATTGGCGTAACTAACGGAACTCATACTAGAGAACAACTAGAAAATTATTCCAACAATAGTTTAGTCGATTCTATTGGCGAATTACAAGCAAAAATTGATAGTTTGCGATCGCTCTAGTCAAAAAATATTTATCACTATTGCAGTTATCAAAAAATTTAAATGAACACTCTCGATCGCACGGTAAATCAAACCGATATTGCTATTGTCGGTGCTGGAATTGTCGGTTTGGCACACGCCCTGGCTTTTGCCAAACGAGGTTATAAAGTAGACGTATTCGAGCGTAATCCCTATGCTGTTGGCGCGTCAATTCGTAACTTTGGTATGATTTGGCCCATCGGACAACCCAAGGGTAAGTTGCGCGATCGCGCCTTAAAATCTAGAGAAATTTGGTCGGAAGTGGCACCCAAAGCTGGCTTTCATTTAGATCGCTGTGGTTCTTTGCATTTAGCCTATCGAGAAGACGAGCTAGCAGTTTTAGAAGAATTTGTAGCTAGTGAAGCTGATAATAGAGCGATCGCTTTATTAACACCTAATGAAATTGCCAAAAAAAGCCCAGCAGTTAATCTCGATGGTTTACAAGCTGGATTATGGAGTGCTACTGAAATGGTTGTCGATCCTAGAGAGGCAATTAAAAAATTACCAGGGTTTTTAGCCAAAGAATATGGGGTAGAGTTTCACTTTAATACGGTAGTAACAAAAATCGAATACCCTAACTTTACCGCAGCAGGAAAAAACTGGACGGCAAACGAGCATATATTTGTCTGTAGCGGCTCGGATTTTGAAACTTTATATCCCGAAGTTTATCAAAAGAGCAACATTACCAAAGTTAAATTACAGATGCTGCGAACCGTTCCCCAACCAAATAACTTTCGGATCGTTTCTCCTCTCTGTGGTGGTTTGACTCTAACTCACTATAGTGCTTTTGCCGATTGTCCTTCTTTACCCACTCTAACCAAAAGAATTGCTACAGAAACACCCCATTTTCCCAAGTGGCATATTCATGTCATGGTGTCCCAAAATGCTGCTGGAGAGTTAATTATTGGCGACTCTCATGAATATAGTGCCAATCCCGAACCTTTTGATAAAGCAGAGATTAATAACTATATTCTCGATTATTTAAATACATTTGTTCGCGTTCCTACTTTAAAAATTGCTGAAACTTGGAATGGTGTGTATGCCAAACTACCAGGAGCAACTGAATTTATCGCTCATCCCCAAGCAGGCGTTACCATTGTCAATGCTCTCAGTGGCGCGGGTATGACTCTATCGTTTGGTTTGGCAGAAGAAATAGCATTGGTGAATAACTAATCGATAGAGTAAAAACCGCTTTTTTCTTGAAAGCTTGACTGAGAAGATAATATAGGATTTATTAATCCGCCTCATGACAAAAAGATTAACAGCTTAATATTTTGTTTGCGAATCAACTCTAAGCTACTACCAAAGCAACGCTCGAACTTTTTAGTTTTTTACCTTTATTTATAGAGATTCGGAGTCAAACTAATAGATTGCTAAAATGAGTCACTTAACAAAAGTAAGAGCGACCATCCTAACAAAGTTATTACTGGAATTATCCAGGAAATAATAACCGAGTAGAAAGCTGACTTTCTAGCTGCTTCAGTTTCTGCCAACAGTTGTCTTTGTCTGGCAAGAGAGGTAGCAGTAGCGTTGACTAAACCTGTAGAAATAGCCTTTAAGTCTGCGTGTTCTTTAGCCATTGCTTCAAGCACCGCATCAAACATTTGCTCTAAATTATTTTGTTTTCCCCTTATTTTATGTATCTGCTCCTCCAGTTGTCGAGTTACCTGAGTTGAAATCGCGATCGCTTTTTCTGTATATTCCTGACTTGCTCTTTCTAAATCTTGCTTCGCTGCTAATATCTTTTCACCCGAACCACCTAATACTTCTACAGCCGCCAAATTCTGAGCCACACAGAAATAAAAATCAAACAACTCATTATCTGTAAAATACTGATTATTACTTAACCACTGATATACCCGTTGCCGAATTTCTGGCTCCTCATTTTTTAACCTCTCGTCTATCAAAGCTCTTAACTCATTTTGTTTTTTAGATAGAGTTCGATTCTTCACATAACTCACCGCTCGCTCCTCAGATTTTCAACACTAAAACCAGCAGCTTCTAAAACTGTATATACCCGTCTTAGATATCCTCGTAAGCCAGCCAACTGAGCCGTACTAAATTCCGAATACCTTCGCGCTGCGGTAAAACTGAGGGCGTTTTTATACACCGTCGTCGCCGTATCGAATCTCAATTTAGGCAAGTCGATTACCTGCAACCGATATTCGTTTACTAACTCAGGAGTAACAAACCGCTCGAAGCTTTCCCACTCTTCGCATCTTCCCAAATTACTTACCAGAATATGTCGGGCATTATTGCCCACAAACTCTAAAGTTCTTAGCAAACCCTCATAGCATTCAGTCGAATCATCTAAGACATACCAGTTTTGCAATTCTACTTCTAAATCTGTGGCAGCTTCTAGAATATCGCTCGCCGTAAGCCAGTGGTTAAACGCCTCTTCTACATTTCCTGGCAAATCTACCAATACCAATTTCTCTAAAGCCAAATCCAAAATACGGTCTGGTATTTTGAGATTTTTATCTAACTCACTAAAGCGAGTCGGCAGGGCAAATTCGGGATAGGCTTTTAAAAAACTCTCCTGTCTGTCTGCATCGACAGCATAGAAATCTAAGCCCGACTCCAAACAATAAGCCGCCTTAAGTTTAGACAGTAAAGTCTTACCGACTCCGCCTTTTTTACAGTTGGCTATCTGAATACCAGGACGAGTGGGAATAAGTTTGGTTTTGGTATCGATTGGTTTTGTACTAGCTTTCATAGTGCGAGATTATTTCTGAGTAAATAATTTATCAATCGCCGATTGTTTTCTATCAGATTTAGTATCGACCTTTTGAGTTTCTTCTGGAGATTCTTCTGGCGGTAAAACCGAACTAACACTTTGAGATATATCTTTCGCTTCAGCTTCTAACTCACGACGATACTCAGTGTGATATTGCTTGAGAGTCGCGGTACTAATCTTGACTCCCGTTTCGCTTATTGCTTTAGCCAGGTCATCATATTCACAACCTCTAGCTAGTGCCGCTTCAATTCTTAGGTGCAGTTTGGTAACTAACTTTCTTAAATATCCTGGTTGGTTTGCTTTATCCTTCGTCCTGTCGATCTTTTTTGCGATTGTCTTTTCCAAAGGACTCAGTTGAGACTGTTTCATCTGCTATTTTTAGAACCTATTATCTTTTTATTTTGCCAAATATTTATGGCGATGATTATTTAATTTAGTAAAAAAGATGTACTTTATACTAAGCAGATCTGTTTCTAGCACTTCAGAAGTATACTCGGATAATTACCACACCTAATGCACCCTTAGCTGCTTGTAAATAAAATAACAGGCTTTAACAAATAAATAATAAATCTGAGGTTTTTGGTTGAGTTTGAATATTCATAAATGTACATATTTTGGCAAAGTATAAATTCGACTATAAATGTTTTTTTGTGTCAAGATAAAACATAACTATTCAAAACCAAGCTATCAATAACTCATTGCAAGAACTACTATGGTTTGCTCGATTGGTAGACTGTATGTGCGAGTCAAAGACTATGCCCAGGATAATTACTACACTCAAGAACGAGGCTTAGAAAATAGCCAGTGGTACGGACGCGGTGCAGAACGGCTCGGTTTATCGGGTCGAGTATCGACTGAAGCCTATAACTGTGCCTACCAAGGATTGGATTTACAAGGAAACCCCCTACGTCAGAGACAGAAAGGTAAAAAACATAACCCAGGTAGAGATCTAACCCTGTCAGCATCCAAGTCAGTTTCGCTGTTAGGTTTGGTACGAGGAGAAGAATCTGTAGTTAAAGCTCACCAGAATGCAGTACAGGCTACGGTGCAATATATCGAACAAAACTGTATCTATACCAGAACGGGTAAAGGCGGAGCCAATCTACAGCAAACCGATAACACTCTCATTGCCGTTTTCAATCACGACGATAATCGCAATCAAGAACCACAACTTCATAGCCACTGTGTAGTCTTCAATCAGACACAAGGAAAAGACGGTAAATGGCGTTCGATGGATAATCGTCAGCTATACCAGCAAAAGATGACCATCGGGATGGTCTACCATCACCAACTAGCTAGAGAACTCAAGCAGTTGGGATACGAACTGACATGGAAGCAAGACGGCACCTTCGATATCTGGGGTTATACTCCAGAACAACTTCAGGCATTTAGCAGCCGCAGAAGAGAAATAGAAACCGCAGTGGGTAAAGATGCTAGTGCCGCAGCTAAAGCTAGAGCCTGTACGACTACCCGTAAGAATAAGGTGCATAAAGCGACTGAAGAACGCGAAACTTTAAAACAGTTATGGCAACAGAAAGCCGAGTCAATAGGTATCGATCATCCAAAACCAAATGATTATCAACTAGAGAAAACTTCGGATCTCAGTAACTTAGATAAACAGACTGAATTAGTAAAAGAAGCGATTGAGATTGTAAGCGATCGCCAGGTAGCTTTTCCCCGACATTTGCTACTGAGAGAATTACTCATACAGTCTCAGGGACACTACAGGCTTGAAGATTTAGAACGAGAGATTGACCAAAATAAAAGCTCGATCGAAACCAACGACGGACGCTTGACAACCACAGCAGCGATTAAAAGAGAACAGCAGATTATTAGTTTGGCTCAAAGTAGTATAAATAAACATCCTTCTCTAGCAGATAGAGAAACCGCACAGAAGCGAGTCAAAAAATTAGGACTAAACGAAGCTCAAACTACAGCCCTAACTAATTTCGTTACCAGTAGAGATGGTGTAATGCTCTGTCAGGGAGATGCGGGGGTAGGTAAAACTTACACGGTTAAAGCACTACAGCAGACGATAAACAACAAAATTTCTTTGAGAGGTTTGGCTCCTAGTGCGACAGCAGCTAACGAACTACAGCAAGGTAGTAATATCCCTTGTCAAACCCTAGATGCCTATCTAAATATTCCTAATAAATCTCTCAAACAAAATGAATTAATCGTCGTCGATGAAGCAGGAATGATTAGTAGTAGCCAGATGGCAGCACTACTAGAAAGAAGTAAGCAAACTAACTCTCGACTAATTCTAATTGGCGATACCAAACAACTCGCCGCTGTTCGAGCAGGTGCGCCTTTTAAATTACTACAGGAAAAAGCCAAATTACCCACCGTTCGCATCGATAAAAATATCCGTCAACAAAACCTTGAGCTAAAAGCAGTAGTAGATTTACTCGCCGCAGGAAATACCGAAAGAGGATACCAACAGCTACAGCAGCAAGGCAGCATTAAACAGATACCCGTAGATAGTCTCAGATTAGAAGCAGTGGTTAAAGACTATTTATCGCGAGACGAAGATAAACAGAGACAGACTCTGATTTTAGCTGGAACAAATCGAGAGAAAGCAGCCATTACCGAACGGGTAAGACAGGGCTTAATCGAGCAGGGCAAACTCGGTGGAGAAAGGATAAATATTTCCATCCTCAAAGCCAAAGATTTAAATAAATTTAACCTCACCCAAGCTAGTAGCTATGACATCGGTGATGTAGTTAAATTTCGTCAGAACTCGGTTAGGTTTAGCTCGGAATTATACTACCGAGTCGATGATATCGATAGCAAAGAAGGCAAGCTAACTTTGAGAGATAGCTACGGAACTACTCAGGTTTTAGAACTCAATCGCTACCAAAACCGAGAAGTCTTTCAATCTCAAAGCCGCCAGCTACGTTCTGGCGAAGAAATGAAGTTTACGCGCAACCAGTATCAGAACCAGCAAAAACAAATAAATGGACAGAGATTTAAAGTCATAGATGTTAAAGAAAATGGACAAATAATCATCCAGACTAAAGGCAAAAATCAAACTGTTAACCCAGACTCCCTTTTATATTCCGATTACCGTTATGCCGATACGGTTCATAGCAGTCAGGGCAAAACAGCCAACTACTGTATCTATGCTGCGGGTAGAGGTAACTCACTAACGGTAGGCAAAGAAAGTTTTTATGTAGCAGCATCGAGAGCCAAACAAGAATTTACAGTTTATACCGCTAATTCTCAGGCTTTAGGAGTGACGGTACAGCAGTCGAGAGCGCAGGAAAACGCTCTGTCTTTAATTGACAACCAAAACCTTACCAAAAAACAATCCCTAACTTCATCTCGAAGTAAAGAGTTCGAGCTGTTAATTGCTGCTAAATATTTAGTGGAACATCGAGGTAAATTAAATCCGCAAGACGGACGAGAAAAAGTTTATCAGGCTGCTGACGGCACTGAAGTTAGACGCAGTAAAGATTATCTAACTATTACCCAAAGAGAAAGCGCAATAAAATTCGACCGCAATAATTCCACTGTAAAAAACACTTTTTCAGCCAGTCAACTAGAGCATCAGGTTAAAGCCAGAACCAGTGAGATGCAACAGTATCTCCAATTCAATCGCAGCCAAACTCAAAGTTTATCACTAAGCAGATGACACAGCGCAAAAACCAAACTCCTAATTCTCTGGGAACAATAGGAACATTTATCTATTTAGCCGTACTTCTCTTAATTCTCTGGGGAGTACAAAATCAAGAAGTTGCTTTAATGCTTATCGAGCATCCCCAACTAATTCTGCCCTACCTAATAGACAAATTTGGACTACTCAAACTAATCCTGGGCGTATTGGGGATAATCTTCTTTCTCTGGCTACTGCTTAATAGTTCTAACGGTAACAATAATGTTCTGAGAGGAGCCAAAGTAGTACCCCGTCGCCAGCTAAAAAGAATACTGAACAGACAACCCAAACCCAAACAACAACCCCAGCTAAAGCTGGCAGAGATGCCTATTCCTGTAGAATACGAAAATCGAGGATTCTTCATCGTCGGTTCTCCTGGCAGTGGTAAGACTCAAGCTATCTCTCAAATGGTTGCCGTTCTCAAACAGAGAAGCGACTTTCGCGGCATCGTCTTCGACCGAGGCGGCGAAATGTTAGAAAAGTTCTATGACTCCGACAGAGATATCATCTTCAATCCCTTTGATGCCCGTAGCTGTCACTGGACTCATCATTACGAATCGGTCAGACCAGAAACGATGGCGGCAGGATTAATTCCCCTCGAATCGTCTAAAGAACCTTTTTTTGCTACTGCTGGTAGAGCGATTATGGCAGAGTTGTTCCGTCAGACTCAGAGCAATCAGGAGTTATGGACTCTGCTTCAGAGCAATTTAGCGACTTTAAGTTCGTTTGTATCGGGGACTCTAGCGGCTAGATATTTGGAAGAGAAAAAAGTAGCCACCTCGGTCTTATCTACCGTAGCTAACTACTCTGAGTTCTATCGTTCTCTATTACAACCTCAGAATAAAGCACTAAGTTTTTCTGACTGGGGTGCTAGCGATAATAGACGTTGGATTTTTATTACTTTGAGAGAAGATGAAGCCGAACTGTTAAAACCACTATATAGTCTGGTATTTGAATTGATGCTTAGGGGTTTGCTCTCTAACGAACAACGGATAAGAAAAACTGCCATAGTCATCGACGAGTTGGGTGCTTTGAATAAATTACCGAGTTTGCATCGTCTGCTCAGTGAAAGTCGCAAATATAAGGGCTGTCCGATACTGGGTACTCAAACTGAGGCTCAAATTACCAGAACCTATGGCAAAGAGAATACCAGGATTATCTTACAGGGAACCAAAACTAAGCTGATGCTAAACTGTGCCGACCCGCAGACGGCAGAGACGATGGCGGCGATTATCGGCAAGCAGGAGTCGATGTATACGACTAATAACCGCAGTCGCAGTCATAACAGAGGTGGTATGGGTAGAACATCGAGTCAGAACGAGCAGCTACGGGAGAGTTATGCGGTTTTGCCTTCCGAGTTGCAGGATTTACCCGATTTAAGGGGGTATTTTAAGCTGGCTAGTTTGCCTGCGGCGATGGTTAGGGTTAAAGTGAAGCGTTTTCCTGCTCTTTCCCAACGTTTTATTGCTTTTAATACTCAAGTCAAGAAGAAAGCAAGTATTCAGCAACAGTGGAAAAAATATCTTTGAAAATTTTGAATTTACTATTCATCAATCGGCTGACTTTTCATATTATCTAGAAGTTTTTGAAAATATCTGATATTAGATACACTCAAACTAGAATTAACTATATTCCATTGCTTATTATAAAAATAGACGCGCATCAATTCTATATCAGCTTCAAAAGTAGTTCTAAGAATAATTTCTTTGTTTATTTTTTCTACAATATAATCTTGATTGACAAATTTGTTATTTTTATTAATATTTAAAACCTCAACAGCAAGTGGAGCTAATATGTCTACTCTTTGTTTTTGCCTTTCTGCTTCTATTTTGGCTAATTGCTTTAAGTTATCTATATCATTGGAGCTGAGATTGCTTTCAGTAATACCTCCTATGATTTCTAAGATTATTTTTTGACTTGCCTCCCCAGACCATACAAGTTGGCGATCTCGAAAATCAGGGATAACTTTAATAAAAAAACGATCTTCATATCTACGAATTTCATGATATGGAGGTATCTGGTCGGTTTCATTAATATTGCAGTATTCACGAAACCCATAAGTATGACTATAATCTCCATATTTATCAACAATAATGCTAGCTAATTTGATAGCTTCTTTCTCTAACTGAAAATCATTAAGAAATTTTTGAGTAATTGAAGGTTGATAACGATGTAAGAAAACTATTTGTGCAGATGCTATCTCTTTTATAGGAAGCCTTTCTCTTCCATTAGGAGCAATATATATATCTTTTGCTTTTGTTTCATTAAAGTTAGTTTCCCAAAAAGAAGCTCCATAAACTAAAGAATCAGATATATCTGTATTATCAAATGAAGCTCGATTGCAATTAGCTTCTCGAAAGTCTGTTCTAATTATCTTAGCTCGATCGAAGTTAGCTTTACTTAAGTTAGCAGAAGTAAAATCTAATGCACTTAATGTAGTTTGTTGAAATTTTATCCCTGTAAGCTTTGCTTCAGTAAAATATGTGAATCGTAGAGAAGCTCCAGTAAAATTAGCTCCGTTTAAATTTGCACTATTGAAATAAGCTTGATTTAAATTAGCTCCGCAAAAGTTAGCATATTTGAAAGAAGAATTACAAGCAGAAAAATGAGACAATTTTGCTCCTCTCAAATCCGCTCGATCTAGATTGACTTCATCTAAAGTATAGTGAGTCAAGTCAGCACCAGCTAATTCTGGAGTTACGTGTTTATTTTTATCTCTCCATTGATTCCAGACTTTTACTCCTCGTTTCAAAATTTGAAGATGTTTTTTGTTAGGAGTAAGTATTTTTTTTTCTACGGGTACGCCATCTAAGTCGAATAGAGGATTTTCAAGCAATTCTAGCAACTCTTCAAATGAAAAATCGATCAAGGCAGCAATTTTAGGAAAATGTATTCTATCGGGTCTCTGTTCTCCTTTTTCCCAACGAGCTACGGTAGATTGAGTAACCGAGGGTTCAAAAAGCTGCCCGAAAGATTCCTGCGTTAGTTCATTTGCACTTCTAATTTTTTTAATCAATTCTGCCAGAAGTTTATCTGGTGAAAATTCTGTTGACGTACTAATGCCTATCACAATCTAGCTTTGTAAACTATAGCTATATTATCTTATCAAAAATTTTTACATACGAATAATATTACAAAAAATATATGTGTAACAACATGAATTTGCAATAAAAAAGTTTGTTGTTATTTAAAATAATCATGTGGTATTTTTAGGTAAGAATCGAATTTATCGATATTAAATTAAAAAAGCCGAGGCAAACTGGGGGGCACCGCCAAAGTACACGCTCCCTTCTGCTCTCGACTCTTTGTTGTCAGCTTTTTTAGCTGCGCTATCTTCATTTTATCTGAATATTAGCCTAGTTAATTAGCTAGCTCCAAAGAGTCTGTTTCGTTTGTACCTCGGCGATACAGAATAGGAGTTACAACCATGACTTTAATTGCACAGAAATCTTTATCACAAGGTAATTGGCTCGACAAACATGCTGCTGCGAACTTACTGAGTATTTCTACTTATACCCTTAATGTTTATCGTAAAAAATACTGGATTTTAGGAATTCATTTTCAATACCTAAACTCTAGAACGATTCGATATCATGAACAACTTTTGCAAGATTGGCTTGTTAATATTTGCGATCCTCAAGCTCATCAACGGGCAATAGAGGTGTATCAAACCTCGCTGCTTTCCAATCAAAATAAGAAACGTGGTCGCAGAGCTAGGTGATTTTCAGACTCTGGCTTAGACAAGTCTTGGTTGCAGATTCTCAAATCTAGATTTGCAACCAACTTTCTGCAAAAAAAGCTTGGCAACTCTCTTCTACTGTCATAGGTTAAGAAAAAAAATACTCCTCAGCATTTCATAATTTTTTGAGGGTATCCGAACAGCATCTAATACATCGCATTTAAACTACTTGACTTATTTGAATAAAAAAAGAAGAGAGTTGCCGACATCTCTTAAATATAGGCACTTTAATGAATAATAATTCCTCTTCGGAGCGGTCTTTCTTCCCCAGAATTGACCGAACTCAGGCGTGCGCTCAACTCACTGCCTTGGGCTATCGAGAAGGTGAAAAAGTTTTCTTGCGTTTCTTTTATCCAGAAGGGCATCCACTGAAAAATAAGGATAAAGGACGGAAATTAGAAGGCATATTTCCTAATCTCCCTTGGCAGAAAATTGAACGGCTACAAATCGAAGGTCGCGGCTGCTATTTTGTCGTCAATGGTGGCGGTCATCGGGATCGAGATGTGGAAAAGGGACGAGCGGTTTTCTTCGAGCATGACGACCTCGATAAACAGGCTCAACGCAAACTTTGGCAACAGTTAAGATTACCAGAACCAACTTTGCAAATCGATACGGGTGGTAAATCTATTCATACTAAGTATAGACTTACTACTCCCTGTTCGGTAGAACAGTGGCGGGAACTGCAAGCAGACTTAATTGAATATGTAGACGGCGATCGCAGCATCAAAAATCCCAGTCGAGTCATGCGTCTGGCGGGAGCCTATCATATCAAGCCAGGGCGAGAACCAATTCAAAGTCAAATAATTCTCAACACGGGTAAATCGTATTCCTATAAGGAGCTAAGAGGTATAATACCCAAGCGTTCAAAGTCTCAATTTCGCCCGCCAATAGTAAGCACTATACCACTATTTCTGTGTCTGACTAAAAGAGATCGCGAAGTAATCGAACATGGTGTATATCAGGGAGAACGCAACTTACAAGCTTATGCTCGTCTGGTTAATATTATTGCCACATCGGAATACTTAGATAGTATAGGACAACCCTATGAAGGTGATCCCCGACAATTATTCGAGCAACTCTGTCGCAATTGCACACCTCCCCTCGAAGCGGGAGAAATGGAATCTATTTGGAGATCGGCGCATCAAAGAGCAACTAACCCTAGTCTATCTACAGAGGCGATCGACAACTGCATTAAAGCCTGGAACCAGAGACAGCAAACTCAACAACTGCGATTGCCAAGTTCTCAACAGATTCGAGATAAGACCGAAGTAAACAAAAGCGATCCGTCTGCTGATGAGCTATCTTTAAAAGCGCAGATTATCAAGATTTTGACTAATAGTTGGGAGGAATTTAGCCAAAAAGAAGCGTTTATTGAACTGTCACGTTCTCAAAACCTTCCGCTGCGTGAAATCGAGCAGTTAGCACTAATAGTAGCTCAGGATCTCGAACGGCAAGAAAGTCGCAATGATAATGCTGGTAAAATTGACTGTCTGCTTCAAGCTTCAGCAGCATCTGTCAATGTACGTTCTTTGTTACCCGAACCTTTAGCCCAGCCTCTATGCCAATTAGCAGAATGGCTCAACCTCAAACCCGAAGTTTATTTGACTATTCTTCTTACTGTCGTATCTACTCTTCATAAAGTAGGAACTACCATCGTTTTCAATCGAGATTGGGATTTTGAGGTTACACCTAATTTGTATACGGCATTAGTAGCCGATTCCAGTCAAAAGAAAAGTCCTATATTTAAAGCCTTAATCTACAAACCATTAGGCGAGCTTCAGGCTAGAGCTAGAGAAGAGTTTCAGGCGGCGACGCTACAATATCGACTTGATGTAGAACGTTACGAAAGCTTGAAAGGAAACGAGCGTCGCGATGCTTTTCCTGAAGGAAAACCAAAAGAACCCCGTCAAAAACTTTACTTCATATCCGATGTCAATGGCGAAGGTACAATCAACCAAATACAAGCACATCCCCAGCAGGGGATTTTACGGGTTCAGGACGAATTAGCGGGCATTCTTAAATCCCTAAATCAGTATCGAAATGGAAGAGGCTCGGATGAAGAAGATTTACTCAGTTATTATGACGGAATTGGCGGTACGGTGTTGAGAGCCGACGGACTGAGAGCCGATCTACAGGGTTCGTTGTTGGGTATACTCGGTGGTATTCAACCTAATATTTTGCGTTCGTTTCTCAAAGACTGCTCTGATGATAACGGCAAGTGGTCGAGGTTTATCTTTGTACAGCAACCTCTAGCAGCATCAACCATGCAAACAGATAGTGGCAGGTTTAATATTACGCCCCTTTTAAGCAAGCTGTATCGTCAAGTTGATGCTTTACCACCTATAACCTATCGATTTGAAGAGTCGGGATTTGCCTATTTTTGCCAGGTTTACAATAGATTAGAACAACGTCGAGTTAAAGATCCCGCTTTGGGAATGCGAGCCGTTTGGGGTAAATCCGAAAGAAGAATTGGCAAGCTAGCAATTAATTTGCACGTTATTCACGAACTGACTGCTGGTAGACAACCTGGGGCGATTATACCCAAGGAGCGTATTGTCGAAGCGGTAAAACTGACTGAATTTTACATCCAACAGGTGAAAGCTCTTTACCTGGAATTTTCTCAGGCTGAAGCTTTAGCTACTCATCTAACAAAAGTAATTCGTCTGTCTAGTAAAAAAGGTTGGATAAAGGTGCGTGATGTGCAGCAAACATATAACAGCAAGTCTCGTCCCCAACCAAGAACGGTTCGTTCTTGGTTTGAGGAGTTACAGACTATGGCTAAGGGCATAACCAGAGGTAGCGATCGCGCTTTAGAATTTAAGGCTAGCTCTAACCATATAGAATAGAGTTGTAATCGATCGATAGCTTATAATTTGCCGTCTATTTTTTTGAGCGGAATGACTACTGTGAATATTTCTCTTCCTGAAGATTTACAATTATTTATTGACGAGCAAATTGCTGGTGGCAACTATAGTACAGCCAGCGAGTATATTCACTATCTCATTCGGCAAGCACAGCAGCAAGCAGAACGAGAACGAATTGAAACTCTTTTACTGGAAGGCTTAGAGAGCGGTGAGTCAGTTGAGATGACTGATGAGTGGTGGGAAGCAAAACGCGCTCGGTTGAAGCTGCGTCAGAATGAGCAAAAATGACGCGACGGATTGTAATTACTCCTAGAGCTAGTCGCGACATAGATGAATTGTTTGAGTATATTGCTCAAAATAATTCAGATGCAGCTTTACGCTTTTTCGATGCAGCGCGACAAACTTTTTCTCAACTGGCTCGAACTCCTGGATTAGGTAGAGCTTATGAGATGTCAAAACCAGAATTAAAGGGCTTGCGTAGATGGAAAATCAAAGGGTTTGAAAAATACATAGTTTTCTATCGATACTCAGAGGATTTTTTAGAAATAGTGCGAATAATTTACGCGGGAAGAGATCTTCGTAGCCTCCTCGAAGATGAAACTGACAGCTAGTGGAGTTTTAGCCGTTAGGGTTAATCGATTGAGTTTTTCTTTGATGGCGAACGCGCCTCGTTAATGTCTGAGGCGATTGGACAATCTTCCTTTATTAAGTTATTAAGTTTTTAGTTGTCAGGGTAGCTTGCGATCGCACTTTAAAATTTAAGGCTCGGAATGTGGACGCAAAAGTGGAACCTGTAGTCCACAATTAAAACTCTTACGGGGTAAGGCTTTTCACCTCTTTGTGGAACATTGGACTAAGTGGACTTAATATTATGTTTCGATCGACCAAAAATATTAATCTATACAAAGTGAGTCCACAGTGTCCACAAGTCCACAAAATGACTAAAAGTCTTTTATTGCCTGCAATACAATAGTGGACTTTTTTGTGGAACGAGTTTATAAATGTTCCACATTTTTTAGTAGATCTCTCGATCTGCGCTACTTAGCATATTTATATCAGCTAAAGTTTTAAGATCGAGGTCGGCATTTTGTAACGCTTTAACTAAGGCACTCTCGATCGCATCCCGATCTAAATAGAAACGAATTCGGCTCAAAATGATTTACCTATTTTGTGTTCTGCTATTATGCGATCGCCTTCTCGTTCGTACTAAGTTAACCCTGCATCCAATAATTACTTTTTTTTCTATTCAAGAATTTCTGGAAGCATCGGACGGCATTTTACATTTCCTGCGTAATTTTCATACAGTGTTTGAACGTCGTGACCAGTTAGTTGAGCTACAGCCACTGGGTTCATACCTCGATCTAAAGCGTGGCTAATCAACGTGTGACGGGTATTGTATGGTTTTCTATATTCAATATCTGCTTTAGCTAAGATCGATTTCCAGGCTCTGTTTCTAAAATTATGGTCATCTATTGATTTACCCCTCTTAGATTGAAAAACGGGTTTTTCTAAATCGCAATCTTGAGGTTTCATAGACTGCAAAAGCGATTGAAGCCGACGGGTTAAGGTAATGGTTCTAGCTCTGTTAGTTTTCGTGGCTTTTCTGGTTTTTCTGCTTAGGCTTTCACCAATCCAAACCGTGGAACAGTCTCGATTTAAATGTTTCCAACACAAGCCAATTGCTTCTCCCGTTCTACATCCCGTACCAAAGAGAAATTCTATAAATTCGAGATAGTAAGAGTAATATCTATCTCGTTTGAAGCCTTCAACGATGGCTTTGATTTCTTCTTGAGTGAAAGGTTTAGGCATTTGCTTGGGAGGTACTTTTACTCTCTTAACGAAAGGCTTCCAAGGATTTACTTCTATTAATTTTTGCTCGATTCCCCATTGCCAACAGGCGGAGAGCCAGACAATTTTTTGTTTCAAAGTAACAGGTGCCAATTTTTCAAGTAAATACTGATAGAATTGCTCCAAATTGTCTTGTTTAAAATCGTTAGCAAATCGCTCGGCTAATGAATGAGTAACTCTTTTGCCTTTCAAAGAGAAAGATTTCAAATGGGTTATAAGAGTTTGATATTTTTCTAAAGAACGAGGCGAAGATACTAACTTAGATTTGTCTTCGATAAACCTCAGTATTAACTCTTCGGCAGTTATAGACTCTGCTTTAGTTTCTCTAACAGTTTTTTGAGGTTTATACTTTTGCAAAGTGGTATCAAAGTTGCCCGAAATGATATCTAGTTCGACTTGCCGTGCTTTTTGTTCTGCAAATTGCCGATTGATACTGGTATCTATCAAGCCTAGAGCTGAAGCTCGTCGTTGACCAGCATAGGTAAATCTCAATCTAAGCCAGCCTTTATCGGTTTCAACTTTTACCGTTCCTTTTTTCTGTCTACCAGTTTGTCTACCAGTTTGTCTACCAGTTTGTCTACCAATAACACTCTGAGTACTTTTATTCATGGGGTTTTTCGGGGCTAAAATCTGTCTACCAATTTTCTACCAATTTTAGCTTTAAACTCCCTGAAAAACCCCTAAAATACGTTGCTTATTGAGAATGAAAGTTTATTATTTTTTTCGGGTAAAAACTACAAAACCCTCTCAGAGAGAGGGTTTTAACTGTATCGGAGCGGCGGGATTTGAACCCACGACCCCCACTACCCCAAAGTGGTGCGCTACCAAGCTGCGCTACGCCCCGTTTTCACGAATACTTATCATAACATTGTTTGGGTTAATAGTAAAAATATTCCGTAAATCCAGTTGATAAAAGTCTTATAGCTGTTTTTAATCAGTAAGAAAAGTAGCTACAGTTTAGTCTTGATAGTCCCATTTGGGTGGTTAATGGCTGTAGTTTTTTGTAATCTCTCTAAAAAGTGGTGCGAAAGTGGTGCGGTTTTTATCAATCGCTTAACGCCATGTATATTAATAACGAAGAGAGAAAAGCCAAAATTGGGATAGTTAGTTTGTCTGCCAGTAGAGATAATTCATTGACTTTATTAGTTTGGTAGGATGCCGACCTAGTGAATGTCACGCTTTGACTTAGAATGATATTAAACGTCGTGTGCAACTTTTAATCAAAGATAATTTCTTGAAAGCGAAGCGGATTATCAGAATAACGATTTAACCACAAAACAACCGTATGAGCTAAAAGTTTACGATTGATACGATTAGTAAAATGCCATAAGTCTCTAGCTCTAACAGTGTCAAAACAAAAACGTTCTGCTAGTAGTTCACCACAATGGTTTTGACAGGTAACTAAAGATTTGAGAAGCTTAACTTAAATACTTAAATACTTCTCGCAAATCATGGCAGTCAAATACATCGTAAATCTATCTGATGAAGAACGTTCTTCACTCTGGAACATCACCTCAAAAGGTAAAACGACAGGAAGAATTGTCAAAAGAGCCCAAATTCTGCTGCTGGCAGATGAAGGACATCCAGACGAGATGATTGCTACTATGTTGAAAGTGGGAGAATCAACAGTTCATCGAATCAGACAAAGGTGCGTAGAAGAGGGAGTGGAAAAAGCGTTAACAGAACGTCCCCGTCAAGGCAGTAAAGCCAAACTAGATGGCAAAACAGAAGCGTTTTTGGTGGCAACGGCTTGTAGTGATGCGCCTGAAGGCAGAAAGCGTTGGACAATGCAGCTACTGGCAGACCGTTTAGTCGCATTGAACTTAGTCGAAAGTATTAGTGATGAGACAGTGCGTAGAACTCTTAAAAAAACCAAATCAAGCTGCGGAATGCAGTCGGACGGCGCACAGCTTGAGGTTGCCTCAAGCTTGCGTCCCGACCTTGGTTAAAGGAACAATGGTGTATTCCCACCATGAGCGCAGAATTTGTCTGGAAAATGGAAGATGTCTTAGATTTGTATAGCCAACCCTATGACCCCTGTTATCCTCAAGTCTGTTTTGACGAACGACGCGGAAGCAAAGCTTCCCAGTCGTCGCTAGACGACGATCTGCGCGTACGCGCTGCCCAATTACTGAGTGAAAAACGAGTTCCTCTTCCTAGCCAACCAAGACAGCTAGAACGCTACGATTACGAATATAAACGAGAAGGAACTTGTAACCTGTTTGCTTTTTTTCAACCCTGGGCTGGATGGAGGCATATTAAAGTAACCAGCCAAAGAACGGCAATTGATTTTGCCCATTGTATGAAGGATTTGGTAGACGAATATTTTCCCAAGGCAACTAAGGTCAAAGTAGTTTTAGATAATCTTAACACTCATACTCCCGCATCACTTTATAAAGCTTTTTCTCCTAAAGAAGCAAAAAGAATTTTAGACCGACTCGAATTTCATTACACTCCCAAACATGGTAGCTGGTGAAGCAGCGCGCGGTCTTGGGGGTTTCCTCCATGAGCGACTGCTGAACCCTTTAGGGTTAAATATGGTCGAAATTGAATTTTCTGTTGTTTCCCGTCAATGTTTGAATCGACGTATTCCTGACATTGAGATGATGAAGCAGGAGACTAGGGCATGGGTTCAAGAAAGAAACCAACAACGAGCAACTGTTAACTGGCGTTTTACAAGCTTTGATGCACGAGTAAAACTAAAGCGATTATATCCTCAACTTACCTGTCAAAATTAAATTGGTCGAGTACTAGTTGTCCAATGAGTGCCGAAGGCACTCTGCCGTGCGAAGCACGTCGAAGCTCTCCAGTTGTTTCAACTAAACGGCGGGTTTTGACTAATGTTTGAACCCAGTGGCGGTCGCGAGAATCAATCAGATTAGAACGCTTTGGAGTTTGAAGATTAAGATTTTGTTCTAATAACTCTTGCTGTAATGAAGAACTAAGATAACCTTTGTCTCCAATTAGTAATCTACTAATTCCATGAATAACATCCCACAATGCTTCTCGCTCGGAGACATTAGCAGAAGTCAAGCTGAAACCAGTAATAACCCCATTAGTGCTGATAACCAAGTGTCCTCGAAAACCATAGTACTTCTCATCTTTAGCTGCACAGTATCCGAAACTCGCTTCTGCTGAAAACAGTCGGCAATTTTTCGCTCTTTGGTAATGGCACAAAGGAATCGGAAAACCGTCAATTAGATGAATTGAATCCTCAAAACCTCCTAACTCTCGCGCCAGAAGTTGCTGTAACTGCTGCTCATAGCACCATAAGTTAGCAAACGCTCCAGTCCGCGTCTCACAAAAGCTGAACGGCTTTTAATTTCGGGAAATAATTCTTGCCAATGACCTCGAAAATAATTCCCGATACCTTTGTCTGCATCAATCCTCAAAAATTCGCCTACGATTTCCATGRTAATAACTTCAYTATCGTTTAAACAAGGAGCAAATCCTCTGGCTCTAACTTGATTACCTTGAGTAATTTGACTCCATAGATCATCTACACAGCAAAAGACAGCAATGATAAAATCTTCAGTACTAAACATTGTCCCATCGAAATTAAAAACATTATCTTCTCAGATGGGATTTTCATTTTCAAATCTAAAGTTGCACACAGCGTTTTCTATACTTCCTTGGTCGAAGCTGCCAATCTAGCTTTTTTATGAATAACGAACAAAAAATTGAGAAGTCATAATAAAAATAGCTATTAAAGCTCTAGGATTACATCCATTTCTTCTAAAGTGCTTAGTTGGACAACTTTCTGACTGTATTTTGGAGCAAGCAAAATTTCAACTTCTACAACGGCATAATCAGAAGCGAGAATGTCATTTTTATTAATTGAAGAGCCAATCTGTTGTACCTTACCCTGTAGCTCTTCGGAAAAAACATCGCTAGTCACTGTTGCTTTTTGTCCTATTTTTATCCAAGCGAGATCGTTTCGCTCTACTTCTGCCACAATCATCATTTGGTCAATTTGACCGATTTCGGCAATACCTTTTTCGTTTAATGCTTCACCAGGACGAGTATGAATATTTATAATTTCTCCATCTATAGGAGCGCGAATATAGGCTAATTCCATATCGGCTTCGGCTTTAACTACAGATGCTTCAGCTTGTCTTAGCTCCCCCTGCGCTCTCTGCACCTCAACAGGACGAACTTGTGCTGTCTCTTCTAAGGTGGCTTGAGCTTCGGCTATATTGGCATTAAGAGTACGTTCCGTTTGCCCAAAAGTTTCTCTGGCTTCGTTTAACCGCTCTCTGGAAGTTTCCCAAGTCGATTTTTTACTATCTAACTCTGATGCAGAAATTGCTCCTCGCTCGAAAAGTTGTTGATAGCGCTGCCATTCTGTTCGAGCTTTATCCAGTTCGGTGACTAGTTCGGCAATAGCAGCTTGTTGAGTTTGTGTCTCGCTAGCTAATTCTGCTTCCAGATTGACGATCGCAGCTTCTTTATCTCTAACTGTATTTTGTTTTGCCTCTGCCTCAGCTTTTGCTAAACGGGATCGAGCAGCTGCCAATTGCGTTTCTGCTTTATCTACTGCCTGCTGTCTTTGACGACCATCAACAATCGCAATCATCTGTCCTTCTTTGACCCGATCGCCAACCTGTACCAGTAGCTGTTCTACCCGTACTGCTTCTAGGGAGGTAGGAGCAAATAGAGACATTATTTCTCCCAATGGTTCAATTCTAGCCATAGCGGCTATTTTTTTTATTTCAGGCAGCTTGGTTTGAGTAGGTGCAGCAGTAGAATTAGAATTCGTTTGAGGCTGAAGACGATTTAAAAAGCGAATCAAAGTTATTGCCACAAGCGATAAAATAGCAACAATAATCGCTCCCCAAACCCAGTATTTCCACAGTTTTAACGAGCTTCCTTTTTCTGGCTGCGGTTGCCGTTCTGATTCACTTTGCTCTACAGACTCAATCAAGTGCGAGTTAGATTCTCCAACTAATACTTTTTTGAGTAATTTCGACTCTATCTGTGAATGACCTTGATATACCGACCAAATTGCCCGTTCTAATTCTTCTGCTGAAGTGTTTTTGAGTAGATAGCCATGCGCTCCTGCCTGTAAAGCTTCTACGACATATTCTCGATCTTCATGGCTGCTAAGAACGAGAATTTTAGTTTGAGGAAACTGCCTGCATATCTTATTTGTGGCAGTTATACCATTCATTTCGGGCATCTCAATATCGAGCAATACGACATCGGGTTCTAGGTGTTCTACTTGTTTTATTGCGCTGTTACCGTCAGAAGCAGTTCCTACTACTTTGAGTTTGGGTTTGGGTTCGAGCAATACTTGAAGTCCTTGCCTGATGATGTTTTGATCGTCTACTATCAAGATGCGAATCATAGAAATATTTTTATTTGGTAGACAAAAGTACGTTAAGCTCTCTATTTTTTAAACACACACAATGTCAACAGAATCTAAGAAGCTTTCTTCTAAAACTTATCTGATTTTCAAGCAATTAATCTGATATATATTTCTCTCTTGATGATAATTTTTTTGCGTTTATCGAGCTAATTTCAACTCAAACATTTTGTCAATAGCGATCGCTTTAAATTTGCCGAGATCTATCTAAATTATCAACCTATAGAGGTATTTCAACGAGTTCGTACTTAGTAAGATAGAAGATAGCCGTACAACCATCTCATCTTCATCATGCAAACCAAAGTCAACCCCTATCTCGATGATAACTTTGCTCCAGTACAGCGAGAAATTACCTCAGACACACTGGAAATAATTGGAGAACTACCCCCGCAATTATCAGGGATGTTTTTACGCAACGGACCCAATCCACAATATTCGCCTATCGGACAGTATCACTGGTTTGACGGAGATGGTATGATACATGGAGTTCGGCTTCACAACGGGCGAGCTAACTATTGTAACCGCTATGTTCGCACTAGAGGCTGGCAGTTGGAACACGAAGCAGGTAAAGCAATTTGGAGCGGTCTGTTAGAGCCTCCCCAACTGGATAATCCTGATGGTCCTACTAAAAATACAGCTAATACGGCTTTGGTTTGGCACGCTGGAACTATGTTGGCAACCTGGGAAGGAGGCGCGCCTCATGCTATAGATGTTCCTACATTAGACACTATTGGTAAGTATACTTACGATGGCAAATTGTCATCTTCTTTTACCGCCCATCCTAAAATTGACCCAATGACTGGGGAAATGATGTTTTTTGGTTACTCTTTTTCTCCACCTTATCTGCAATATAGCGTGGTTTCTTCGGGAGGAAAACTATTGCGGACGGTACCAATCGAGATACCAATGGCGGTAATGATGCACGATTTTGCGATTACCGAACACTATACTATTTTTATGGATTTACCCCTGACTTTTAATCGGGAAAGGATGCAACGGGGAGAACCACCGTTAATGTTTGAAAACAATAAACCCAGTCGCTTTGGTATCGTTCCCCGTCACAGTGACAACAGCGACATTCGTTGGTTTGAAACTTCTGCTTGCTATGTGTTTCACACTTTAAATGCCTACGAAGAAGGGGATGAAGTAGTGCTAATAGCTTGTCGCATGAATTCTACCAATGTGTTGACTGAAAATACAGAATCCGCTCTTGAAGATAGTACGCCCAGATTACATCAATGGCGTTTTAACCTCAACACTGGAACTATTTCGGAAACCATGCTCGATGACGTAGCTGCCGATTTTCCCCGCGTTAATGAAAACTTTTTAGGATTAGCTACTAGATATGGTTACGCTGGTAGAATGACGGGAGGTTCGATGCCTCTATTTGACGGTGTTATTAAGTACGACCTAAATACTGGTAAGTCCCAAACCCATGAATTTGGCTCCGAACGCTTCGGTGGTGAAGCAGTGTTTGCACCACATCCAGATGGGAAAGATGAGGATGATGGCTGGTTGATTACCTTTGTTCGCGATTGCGCTCCGCGCAGTGGCAAAGCCAATCGCCACTCAGAAACTTCAGAATTGGTAATTATAGATGCTAAAGATGTTACCTCCGAACCAGTAGCCAGAGTGTTAATTCCCCAGCGCGTACCCTACGGTTTTCATGGTGCTTGGATTGACGAAGCACAGCTTGAAACTTCTTGTGGGAATTAGAGTTTTTGCTGATGTTTCTGTTTCTACTTGGCAGTAAATAATTTAATCACTCCAAACAATAGTGTCTATCTGACTACGATACAATACCCCATTAGTTATTTAAGGTGACATAAATTATGGGACGCGCAGAAAAAGTAGTATTAGCCTATTCGGGTGGGGTAGATACCTCAGTTTGTATTCCCTATCTTAAAGAAGAATGGGGAGTTAAAGAAGTAATTACTCTGGCTGCCGACTTGGGACAGGGAGACGAATTAGAACCAATCCGCCAAAAAGCTCTGAAATGCGGTGCAGTCGAATCGTTAGTAGAAGATGCAACTGCAAGTTTTGTTAAAGACTATGCTTTTCCTGCCATTCAAGCCAATACTTTGTATGAAAATCGCTATCCACTTTCCACTGCTTTGGCTCGTCCGCTAATAGCCAAGCTATTAGTAGAGGCAGCAGAAAAATATGGTGCGGATGCAGTAGCACATGGCTGTACGGGGAAAGGTAACGATCAGGTACGTTTTGATGTAGGCATTATGGCATTGAACCCCGAACTAAAAGTTCTCGCACCTGCCAGAGAGTGGGGCATGAGTCGGGAAGAAGCTATTACTTATGGGGAAAAATTTGGCATCGAATTCCCCGTTAAAAAATCTTCTCCTTACAGTATCGATCGCAACTTACTCGGTCGCAGTATCGAAGCAGGTCCTTTGGAAGATCCCATGACCGAACCCCCTGAAGAAATTTACCTGATGACCGAAGCAATTGCCAACACTCCCGACGAACCAGAGTATGTCACGATTGGTTTTGAGGCAGGTATTCCCGTCAGTATTAACGGTAATAATCTCGATCCAGTGGCTTTGATCGCGCAACTCAATCAAACAGTAGGCAAGCATGGCGTAGGACGGCTCGATATGATCGAAAACCGCGTAGTGGGCATTAAATCGCGGGAAATATACGAAGCACCAGCTTTACTGGTGTTAATTGATGCCCATCGCGATCTAGAAAGTCTAACCCTCACTGCCGACATCACCCAATACAAACGAGGTATCGAACAAACTTATGGCGAACTAGTCTATCGCGGTCTATGGTACAGTCCTTTAAAAGCAGCTTTAGATGCTTTTATTCAAAAAACTCAGGAACGTGTCACGGGAGAAGTAAGGCTAAAACTCTTTAAAGGTAACGCCACGATCGTGGGACGGCGATCGCCCAATTCGATCTACACTCCCGATCTCGCTACCTATGGTGCCGATGACCAATTCGACCACAAAGCAGCAGAAGGATTTATTTATATTTGGGGTTTACCCACCAGAGTTTGGTCGCAAAAAACTAGATAAGTAAAGGCGATCGCGTAGGGGCAAGTGATTAGCTGTCCCTACTTCAATTGAAATAGATTCTGTATTGTGATAGTAATTTATTATAGATTAGCTTGATAAACACAAAAAACTCACGATTAAAACAACATGGCTTCGCAAAGATTCGGTTTAATCTTTTTTATTCTTTCCAGTGTGTTTATTACTTTTAATTTAGGCTATCTTGCCAGAGCATTTAAGTTTTTTCCCTATCAGTTTTATACTGAAGCAGCAAAAGGTTATCAAGAAATTCGTAAAGCCAACTCAGATAAACTTCCTTGGTACTATAGACGTTTGCAGGAACCATTTCCCAAAGCAGTTAGCAAAACTGGCGAACCATACCCAGGCTTGACCTTAGTTACCAAAATCGCTGCCGATAGCAATTTAGCCGTAGACATTATCGATTTAGAAGGCAACATAGTCCATCAATGGGACATTAATTGGTTTAAAATGTGGCCCAATACCCAATACATACCAGAGAAAGATGTTCCGAAAGCCAAACCAGGAACTAATATTCACGGTATCGTGGTCATGGAAAATGGCGATATTATTTTTAACTTCGAGAGTAGAGGTTTAATTCGCATAAATCGTCAGGGAGATGTTGTCTGGAGATTACCCTATCAAACTCATCACTCGATTCACAGAGACGATAACGGCAACTTGTGGATGGGTGGACTTAAGTTTCGTACCGAAAAAAATCCTCGGTTGCCGAATATGAYCCCGCCATATTATGAGGATACGATTTTGGAAGTTACCCCCGAAGGCAAGATTGTAAGAGAGTACTCTGTTGCGGATATTTTACGTAAGAATGGCTATACTGGTCTTCTCTATCTAGGTACTCTCGGCAATGAATCTACGGCAATACAGGGTCAGGGTAAATTATTAGCCACCGATGACATACTGCATCTCAATGATGTCGAACCTTTTTCTGCCCAAACAATGGAGGAAGGATTCTTTAAGCAAGGCGATGTCATGGTTTCACTGCGTAATATCAACACAGTTTTTGTCTTTAATGCCGAAACCGAAGAAATTAAGTTTATTTCTGTCGGTCAATTCGTCCGCCAGCACGATCCTGACTTTATAGACGGTAATACTTTCTCAGTCTTCGATAATAATAATAACAACGCATCTAAAGCCAAACGCCAAAGCCGAATTGCGATCGTTTCGGCAACAGACAAGAAGGTAAAGACTTATTTCAAAGGCAGTTTAGATCGACCTTTCTTTACTAACGTCATGGGCAAACATCAGTGGCTTCCCAATGGCAATGTACTAATCACCGAAGCTATGACTGGTAGGGGATTTGAGATCGATCGCCAGGGAAATATCGTTTGGGAATATTTTAATTATGTAGATGAAGGAATAGTAGGAGTTGTAGGGGAGTTGCAGCGTTTGCACTCTAAATATACGCAAATATTTCAAGGTAAAAAATAAGGTAATAGCGCGATTTCAAAAAATCTGGGAAAATTTAATTTTCTGAGACTAAAAAAAATGAGAATTGCTTCATTTTTTAACTTGGATGTTGCTTGTAATTGCACTTTAAAATTCAATACTTTAAAACAAGTAAAGTATAAACTGGCAATCGAGTTGAAATTAGCTCGATAAACACAAAAAAATTTCACTATTAGAACAATATGGCTTCGCAAAGATTCAGTTTAATTTTTTTTATTCTTTCCAGCGTGTTTATCACTTTTAATTTAGGTTATCTTGCCAGAGCATTTAAGTTTTTTCCCTATCAGTTTTATACTGAAGCAGCAAAAGGTTATCAAGAAATTCGTAAAGCTAGCTCTGACGAACTTCCTCACTACTATAGGCGATTGCAGGAACCATTTCCCAAGGCAGTTAGCACAACTGGCGAACCATACCCAGGCTTGACCTTAGTTAGCAAAATTGCTGCCGATAGCAATTTAGCAGTAGACATCATCGATTTAGAAGGCAACGTAGTTCACCAATGGGACATTAACTGGTTTGAAATGTGGCCCAATCCCCAACATATACCAAAGAAAGACATTCCGAAAGCCAAACCAGGAGCTAACATTCACGGTATTGTCGTCATGGAAAATGGCGATATTATTTTCAATTTCGAGTACAAAGGTTTAATTCGCGTAGCTCCTAACGGAGATATTGTCTGGCGGTTGCCCTATTCAACCCATCACTCAATTCACAGAGACGATAACGGCAACTTATGGATAAGCGGTAAAAAGTTTCATACCGAAAAAGATCCTCGTTTGCCACATTTATTCCCGCCATATTATGAAGAAACAATTTTAGAAGTTACCCCCGAAGGAAAGATTGTAAGAGAGTACTCCGTTGCCGATATTTTACGCAAGAATGGCTATACTGGACTGCTATATCTAGGTAGTCTTGGTAATGAATCTACGGCAATAAAAGGTCCAGGTGGTCGCGACATACTGCATCTCAATGATGTCGAGCCTTTTTCTGCCAAAACAATGGAGGAAGGATTCTTTAAACAGGGTGATGTTATGGTATCGCTGCGTAATATCAATACGGTTTTTGTCTTTAATGCCGAAACCGAAGAAATTAAGTTTATTTCTAGCGGACAATTCGTCCGCCAGCACGACCCAGACTTTGTAGACGGCAATACTTTTTCAGTCTTTGATAATAATAATAACAACGCCTCTAAAGCAAAGCGTCAAAGTGAAATTGTCTTAGTTTCGGCAACAGACAAGACAGTTAAAACCTATTTTAAAGGTACTTTAGAGCGACCTTTCTTTACTAACGTCATGGGAAAAAATCAGTGGCTCCCCAATGGCAATTTACTAATTACCGAATCTATGCCTGGAAGGGGGTTTGAAATCGATCGCCAGGGAAATATCGTTTGGGAATATTATAACTATGTAGATGAAGGAATAGTAGGAGTTATCGGAGAATTGCAGCGTTTGCCCTCTAAATATACGCAAATATTTCAAGGTAAAAAATAAGATAATAGCGCGATCGCGCTTTATCTGGGAAAATTTAATTTTCTGAGGCTAAAAAAATGAAACAATTATCATTTATCGGTACCTTTATTTTTGTTTTTCTATTAGTTATTTTTGTCCAGCCTGCAATGGCGTATGTCGGACCTGGTACGGGAATAGCTGCATTAGGAGCTTTTATAGCTATTGTAGTTGGTGTCATCGCTGCTATATTTGGCTTTTTGTGGTTTCCTATGAAACGAATGTTACGCAAACGCAAACAGGCAGAGGCTGAGAAGGCAAAGGCAGGAGAAGCTGAATGATTCAGTGGATTGGTGCGATTTTTCTGGTTGTAGGCTTTGTTATTTTATTTCAGCTTCTGGGACTGGTAGAAAAAAGCAAAAATGTTACTGGTATTGCCTTTAAATCTCTAAATATTATCGGTTCTCCAGCACTGAGCGATGAAGAAAAAGAGTCGGAACTGCAAAAGAATTCCCGTAAGTTATTCGGATTATTTTTTATTTTAGCTGGCGGTGGCGCGATCGCTCTTTTATTACCTGTAGGAATACTATGGATAGGCGATCGCCTGGGGTGGCTTTCTCTGACTTCAGTTTTAGACACTACCTTTTCCCCTCTATTTATTATCATCAGTAGCATCATTATCATTGTCGCTCTGTTTTTCAAACCCAAACAGCAGCGTTCTACGGCTCAAACCAGCAGCTATTCTCAACTCGATCGCACACTCCACCAGTTGGCATTCAACACCTACACGGCACAAATAGCACTAGCAGATGCCGAAGATGCTCTTTTTTCCAAACAGCTTGCGGCATATCAAACCGAACGACCCGTTTTTATTACCGCACTGCCGCGAGCGGGGACGACTTTACTGCTAGAATGTTGCGCTAGCTTGCCCGAATTTGCTTCTCACCGCTACCGCGATATGCCGTTTGTAATAATTCCTGTTTTTTGGAATCGCTTTTCTAAAATATTTCAACAAAATGTCGAAACCCAAGAACGCGCTCATGGCGACGGGATGAAAATTAGCCCAGACAGTCCCGAAGCTTTAGAGGAAACGATCTGGAAAACTTTCTGGCAACGTCATTATCACCAAGATCGGATTATTCACTGGGACTACGAAGAAAACAAAGAATTTGAAGAATTTTTTCGCTCTCATCTGCGTAAGATTATCTGGCTGCGCCAAAGTAATTCGGCAGTCGCTCCGCGTTATGTATCTAAGAACAACGCCAACATTGCACGGATCGCAATGTTAAAAAAACTCTTTCCAGATTCTATTATTATTATTCCCTTTCGAGATCCCTTACAACACGCAACTTCTTTACTCGAGCAGCATCTTAATTTTTTAAATATACATGAGAGCGATCCCTTTGCCTCGGAGTATATGAGAGCAATTGGACACTATGATTTCGGACAGAATTTACGCCCGATAGATTTTAATAGCTGGTTCGACGAGCGTAAATCTAGAGATGCTAACTCTTTGGCTTTTTGGCTGGAGTATTGGGTAGCAAGTTACGAGCATCTTTTGCAAGAAAACGCCGATTTAGTAAACTTTTTTGACTACGAGGCTTTATGTAACTCTCCACAGCAAGGACTTAAAACTTTGGCAGAGGTAGTAGCAAGCTCTTATCCTGAAATGCTGATTTCATCAGCGTCTCGAATTCGTCAACCCAGATTGAAAGAAATCGATACAGGTAGTTTACCTGCTTCACTTCTACAAGAAGCTAATCTTGTCTTCAATCGCTTGCAAGAAAAAGCGGTTAACAGTAAAAAGTATCAGTAGCAAACAAACTATTGTTAATTGTAATTTTAAATTTAATATTTATTTTTTAAAGAATTCAGTAATTTTATCGGACGAACAGCTTTAATTACGGGATAATCTTGAGGATAGTTATGATATATATATTGTTCGTATTCGTACCAGTGCTTTTCTCCTTTTTCACGGTTACAGGTTTTGCAAATTACCCACAAATTCGACCATTCTAAAGATAACCAAGGATACTGCGATCGCGGTAATTTATGGTCTATAGTTTTACCGCCGCGATCGCGGTAGTTTTGGCTGCAAATTGGACAATACCAGTCAGAATGCTCTTTTACCCAAGCTTGGCTTTCAGGAGTAGTACCACATTCATAATCGCCATTAATATATCGCCAATAATTAAATTTTAAATAGTCTTGTAAGTCTTTGGCTGTCAATCTATGATATTTTTTGCTACCAATTTTATCGGCTAATTTAAATAGTTCTGATAATTCTTTATCTTCTAAATTCATTATTTTCAATTCAGATTATTTACTATAATCAATTATTTCTACTGTATTGTCGGGATATTGGTTGTCAATAATATCCGCAATTTCATCTAACTCGCGTGCAATTCTTTGATTGCGATAATTAATTTCCTTCTATCTCGCTTAAATTAGAAAATATGATAATGCGCTATACAGCAATTAACGAAAAAAGAATGAACAGTTAAAGAAGTTAAAATTTCAAAAGCGATCGCTTTACCCAAAATGTATCGACGATCGCAGCAAAATATTAAAACTAACTGTTAACTCTAAGTAGGCTTGTTAATTACTGCGTTACTAGAGTCAACTATGTTAACTTGTAATTAGTGTATACAGTATACTTAAAAATTATCTTGCGGTTGCTCGTATGAACTTAATAACTGCACCTCAACTACTCGTCAATGGCGATCGCCTCAACCAAAGTATCGCTCGTTTGGCTCAAATTGGCAGTCTGCCAAACGGGGGAGTAAAACGAATTGCCTACAGCAAAGAAGATATTGAAGCTCGTAATTTAGTAAAGCACTGGATGGAAACCGCCCAGATGCAGGTACGTATCGATGCTGCGGGTAATATTATCGGCAAATATCTTGGCAAAGATCCCAATGCCCCAGCTTTAGCAACGGGTTCTCATATCGATACCGTTCCCTGTGGTGGTCATTATGACGGAGCTTATGGAGTTTTAGCAGGTTTAGAAGCAGTGCGAGTTCTGCAAGAAAATGAGCTTCAACTCAATCGCTCTATTGAAGTAATCGTGTTTACCGATGAAGAAGGCAGCATGATTGGTTCTAAAGCAATTTCTGGTAGAGCGATCGAAGACCCAAATTATTATCGTCGTCCTGATGGTACGGATATTTATACTTGTCTTTCTAAGGTAGGCGGTAACTGGAACGCTCTCAAACAAGCCCGTCGTAGTTCGCGAGAGATAGCGGCATTTGTCGAATTGCATGTAGAGCAGGGACCGATTTTAGAATCTATGGGTAAACAAATTGGCGTAGTTGAAGGCATAGTAGGACAAAGACGTTTTACTATTACTGTCAAAGGCAGTGCCAATCACGCAGGAACGACACCGATGCAGATGCGCTGCGATGCTTTAGTTGCTGCGGCTCAGGTAATTTTAGCAGTCAATCGCCTTGGTAACACTCCAGGTCAACAGGTAGCCACTGTAGGTAAGATGGAAGTCCGTCCTAATGCGGCTAATGTCGTTCCTGGTTGGGTAGAGATGAGTTTGGATATTCGTGACTTGTCTAGTTTGCACATAGATAGTCTGCTAGAACAGCTAGAAATACATTTAGAAGAAATCGCCGTCGCCACTAATACTCAAATTAGGCTAAATTCCTGTTTGCATAACGAACCCGCTTTAGCCGAACCATATATTCAACAGGCGATCGCGCAAAGCTGCGAAGCTTTAAAACTTAGCTACACCCACTTACCCAGTCGCGCCAGCCATGACGCTCAAGAATTAGCGCAAATTACCGATATGGGGATGATTTTCGTTCCTAGCGAACAAGGTATTTCTCACAATGCTAATGAATATACAACTCCCGAACAGTGTATTCAAGGTGCTAATGTATTGCTACAGACATTGATACAGTTAGATCGGCGATAATAAATTAAATTTTAAAAGTAAATTTTTTTATAACAAAGCAATAAACGATCTAGTTTTTTATCCTGCTCATCAAATCGTTTGTTTTGTTTTTCCAAATAAAAAAGTTATTTGGCATTGTATTTTTGTATATAGGCGATCGCAACACGGCTACTTTAATGTTTCCAGCAATGGCGATCGCATTTTTGTTCGTCGGCACCCAATCCTTTTTTTTAGACATTTAGCCGTAGAAACTACCCGACCGATTCCAGTAGATTTTAACCATGTCAGTAGTTTCGCGGTGGTAAAAAGCCTTGGAGGATTTGATACTTACTTAAGTTGCAAGTATCGATCTTCCTGGGCTTTTTGATTGAAGGTTAATTACATAAGCAACTTGCGACGAAAAACAAATAAGCCCAAAAAAACAAATATTATACGGTCACATAATGACCGAGGGTTATTATATATGACAGAAAAACTTCTTTTCTGGGGAATTTTAGTATTTTTATTCGCCACGGTAGGGATTGGAATTTGGGCAGCAAAGTTAATCAAGGGAGACAGTGAAAACTATTTAGTTGCAGGACGGAGACTAATGTTACCCCTGGCAGCAGCAACTTTGATGGCGCAGTCGGTAGACTCCAACGCTACTTTGGGCAATACCGACCTGACATCCGAATTTGGTTTTTGGGCTGGTGCATCTTTACCAATTGGTTTGGCACTGTGTTTGTTTCTTACCGCATTATTCTTTGCCGAACCAATGAATCGCATGGGTTTAATTACCCTGCCAGATTTCTATCGAATTAAATACAATCGCCCAACCGAAGTAACAGCCTCACTGTTGATGGTGTTGAGTTTTTCCTTTCTCTTAGCTGGCAATTTAGTAGCGGGAGGATATTTATTTCAAGCTTTTCTCGGCACAACCTATACAGCAGGTGTAATGCTGTTGGCAATTATCGTCTTTATTTATACTGCTAGCGGCGGTTTATTTGCCGTGGCATATACCGATGCTATCCAAATAGCAATTGCTTTTATCGGTTCTATGGCGTTACTGGCTTTTATAGTATTCAACTTTGGCTTGGATATACCTGCCGATACTGGTCCTCTAGCTTTGGCACAATTGAGCGATCCTGCTGCTGGTGCGGCAATTAACTGGGCGACTCTCTTGGCTTTGGGGTTGGGAGATATTGTGGCGATCGATTTTATGGCAAGAGTTTTTGCTGCCGATAGTCCCCAAACCGCTCGCAGAGCTTGCTTAATCGGTTGCGCGGGAACTCTAATTATTGGCATTCCTTTTTCTTTGATAGCTTTATCTGCTCCCCAAATTCTTGCCGATGCAGGTATTACTCCTGACGGACCAATTCTTTTTGCCTTACTTGATGGTATCGTACCTCCTCTACTGGGATTATTAGTCATTATGGCAATTCTTTCCGCTTCTCTTTCCACAGCAGACGGAGCCATTTTAGGAACGTCGTCGGTAATCGCCCACAATATTATTGGCATTCGCCACGACGATCGCAATGCAGCAGGAGATAGACTATTATCGCTCACTCGAATCATGGCTTTTGTAATTACGGCTTTGGGAGTATTTTTTGCCTTAAAAGTACCTCAGACAGGTGTCTTACTACTGTTAGCTTTCGATTTAGGATTTGCAGGATTACTAGTTCCTTTGGCGGGAGGTCTTTATTGGTCGAGAGCAACCTGGCAAGGTGCAATTTCTTGTATTGTTTTAGGTTCCCTAACCCGTTTGATTTTCTTTGTTTTAATGCCTACTACCTTTGGAATTGACAATACTTTGTTATATATTCCCAATAGTATTTTTACTACAGATTTTGATGGCTTTCCCACACTAATCAGTCCTTTAGTAGGATTGGTCGTGTATATTGTTGTTTCTCAGGTAACTGAAGAAGGTAAACCAAAAGCTCTAAGGATTAAAGAGGAAGAAACAGGACAATAATGACAGACTTAGATAGAGATTAGGCAATAGGCATTGGTGACAAGTTAAGGAACTACCTTGTTTGTCAATCAGTTTGCAGCAGGGCGCAGATGCGCCACCTCTTTTTATCTGTGCATGACGCTGCCGCGTCCAAGTCGCGTCTAGCGACAGGCTCTCCAGCGTGCGGCGCATACGCCCTGCAAAGAAAAGATGCGCGGCAGTAGCCGCCTATGAAGAAGTTAAAATTTTATAATTAAAGAAGCAATAGAGTTTCATTTAGCAGGAATGATAGAAGATGGTGATGATATTCCTCAACCTTCTAGTTTTGTTGAATACATAGAAACCCGAATTCCTGCTTGAAAGGATTTTTAAGGCGATAATTTGGCTATTCGAGCGTTTGCTAATAAATCTTGTCTACTCTTCGACTGCCAGATTATTGCGATGCACTACTGTATCCGCACCGTTGTAGCCCAAAATAGAGCTAATGTTTGCCGAGTGTTGTCCTTTAATTAAATCTATTTCCGTACGGCTGTAATTTACCAAACCTCTAGCAACTTCCTTACCATCGAGATCGCATAGCTGCACGGCATCGGCAGCAGCAAAGTCACCCTCAACTTTAATAATTCCCGCAGGTAATAAAGATTTGCCACGACTGCTAATTGCTTTAACCGCACCGCGATCGAGATATAGTTTACCCATTGGAATTAAGCCATAGGCTATCCAGCGTTTGCGAGCATTTTCGGTTTTTGGTTGGGGTTCAAACTGAGTTCCCAAAGGTTTCCCCTCAAGTATCTCCAGCATATTTTGCGGTTGCTGTCCTTGGGTAATAACAGTTCTAACTCCCGTACTGGTAGCAATTCGCGCTGCGGCTAACTTAGTTGCCATGCCACCCGTACCCCACTGAGAACCGCTGCTACCTGCTTCTACCTGTAATTGTTGAAATTCAGTCTGACTGACCAAACTTATGGGTGTGGCATTAGTATCAGTTCTCGGATCGGCAGAATAAAGACGATCTACATCGGTAAGGAGAAACAGCCAGTCGGCTTCGACTAAGCTAGCTACCAAAGCCGAAAGGGTATCGTTATCGCCAAATCTTAACTCTTCTACCGCTACGGTGTCATTTTCGTTAACGATGGGAATCACTCCCAAATCCAGCAACTCTCTAAAGGTATTAGAAGCATTGACATAGCTGGTGCGTTCCATTAGTTCGCGGCGAGTTAACAAAACTTGGGCGATCGCCTGCTGTAAACTACTAAACATATCGTCGTAAATTCGCATCAACCTTCCCTGACCTACGGCAGCTACAGCTTGTTTGAGAGCCATTTTACGGGGTCGTTCGGTCAGGTTGAGTCTGGCGCAGCCGACACCCACCGCACCAGAAGAAACCAAAACTACCCGATGTCCCTGCGATCGCAATTGGGTTAGTGTTTCTACCAAAGAAGCAATAGTGGCGATCGCAATTTGCCCGTTAGTGCGCGTTAGGCTGGAAGTCCCAATTTTGACAACTATAGTTTGTGCAGACATAAATATTTTGAGGAGACTATAGCCAGGTAGAAACAGATCTTAGTTCTGGCGGAATTTGAGTATCTTCATTAAATTCTAATTTAGTTTCGCTATCGCCCAAATATCCAGACTCGGTAAAAGATAGCAGCATCCGAGATAAAGCAATCCAGACTTCTCTGTCAAATTCCCAATCACCTCCTCTAGAGGTATAGCAGGCAATAGACTTTAATGCCCAAAAATAGTTGTTACGAACTATCGAACCACCCTTTTTAAACGGTGGTACGTCTTCTGAGTCGATAAATAATATATCGTCTTCGAGTTTAACTTTCATGTTGCTTATTCTAAAGTCTACTGCTTCTAAATTAAACAATACTAACAAAGGCTAGCAATTGTAAGGGTTTGAAGGTTGCTAACTCAATGCGTGTATAATAATATATAAAACTTAATAATTTAGGTTAATAGGGAATGCTGCGACTGATTACTGATTTTGATGGACCGATAATGGACGTAAGCGATCGCTATTATTGTGTTTACCAATACTGTCTCGAACAAGTGCAGTTTCCCCAACAAGAAATTCAGCGACTGACTAAAGCCGAGTTTTGGCAGCTAAAACGAGCGCGAGTTCCCGAACGGGAAATAGGCAAACAATCTGGTTTAAATAAAGAGCAAGCCAGAGAATTTGCTCGACTGCGTAGAGTAACCGTACACACTTTACCTTATTTAGTACACGATAAACTCGTTGCTGGTGCCACAGAAGCACTATCTAAAGCTCGATATTTGGGTTTCGATCTAGTTGTGATGACGATGAGACGCGATCGAGAGTTGAATGCAGCTTTTCAACAATACGATATCGAACACTTTTTTGCCGAAAATCGCCGTTACTATTTATCCGACGATTTTGAAAAATCTACTGACGAACAAGACAAACAGAAGCTAATGGCAAGAGCTTTAAAAGAGTTACCACCACCAGCAGATATTTGGATGGTGGGAGATACAGAAGCCGATATTGTTGCTGCAAAAACGCACAACATCAAGTCAATCGGCGTTCTATCGGGAATTCGAGACCGCGAGCGTTTAGAACTCTATCAGCCAAATTTAATTGTCAATGACTTACAAGAAGCTGTAGAAGCGATCGCGACCTCTTATAAATTGTCTTCTCCACCATTAGCGTAAAAAGCAGCTTGCCAGCCAATATAAGCAAAATGTTACTACCGCAGCCGACTGATTGGCATCCAGATTGACAGCTAAATTGGCACTAGCCGTTCCGATCGCAATTCCCAACAATAAGGCTGCCAAACTCATCAGTACGGCTCTTCCAGAACGGTTTTCTTTGCGATTGAGGAAATAAAAGCTGGCAATAAAACCCAATGCCATCAGCAAAGGTAGTGCCGAAGCCTGGTTGTTTTGAGAAAAAACGGCAATACTAACTAATACTAGAAATACTGCCGAGGGCAGCAAAATCTCGGTTTTAGAAGGATTATCGAGAAACTGTCCCAGCCAGTCAGGAGCATTGGTATTAATTGTAGGAACGGGAATGGATGGCTTTTCCCGCTCGCGATCGGGAAAGCGAATTTTTTCAGGAACTTTAATTTTGCCTTCCTGCCGCAATTTTAAACGATCCATAATAATTGAATCATAAGCAGTTTCAACTTTTTCTAAAACATTGCTGTCATTACCGTGTTTTTCATAAAGCCGTTTTTTAGCTGCTTGAATTTCCTCAAAAGAGGCACTTTCATTGACTCCAAGCTGTTCGTATGGATTTTGTTCGCTCACAATTTGCTTTCTCCAGTCTTTAACCGATTTAGATTAACTCTGTTTGTTTGATGTTTAATTGCCCGATGATATCGCGATCGCAGTTATTTAGTATACTTGCCACCAACCAAAGCCAGGACCGATAAATCTAACTGTCACCCAGACGGCGATTGCGATCCCAATTCCCAACCAGGCTCCTGTAGTAGTCCATTTAACAAATTTTTCAGCTTGATTTTTGGTAATTGGCAACCAAGATACGACTTTAGATTCTTGCCCGTACTTTTCTCCTAATGCAGCTTTACGCCTTTTTGCTTCTCCCATAATTTTAATCAACCACTAACAATACTGTTACTCTTCGATCGTAACTTTTTTTGGCGTTGAGGGTGTATCGCAATCTCGTTCGGTTATAACTTTTTTTGCCTTTGAGAGCGACATTATTACTACAACAAAATATTAATATAATACAATGACTCTGTCTCTGCAATTAACTGACCGACGGCAGAAGAGCTTAATGGTTTTAGAGACAAATATAGCGCGATCGCGTCTGGGAAACAATAACTATCTATGCTTCGGCTAAAATTAATAATATTTTGTATTAATTATTTTAATATTACATATGGCTTTTTCCGATCGCATCTACCCTGTAGTTTGGCAACAAAATAAAGTATTGCTTATAGACCGCACTCGTTTACCGAAAGAATACAGCATTGTCGAAATCGATCGCAGTGAAGATATCATCAAAGCCATTGAAACCAAAATCGTTGGTGGTGCTTCGGCAATTGGCATCGCAGCAGCTTACGGTATGTACTTGGGAGCCTTAGAAATTGCTACCAGCGAGCGTCACAAATTTTTACAGCATTTAGAAACGGTAGCCAGAGCTTTACGTCAGACCCGCCCTACTGTAGTAAATTTATCATGGGCTGTATCTCAAATGTTAAAAGTTGCCTATGAATCTTTAGGTTCAATTGCCGAGATCGAACAAAATCTATTAGAAACAGCCCAATCGATACAGCTAGAAAACCTCAAAATTTGTCGGCAGATTGGCAACTGCGGTTTATCGGTTCTGCCAACCAAATCACAAGGCTTAAACCTTTTAACTCACTGTAATGCTGGTGCATTAGCCAGTGCTGGTTACGGTACTGCTTTGGGTGTAGTTAGAGCGGCTTGGCGCGATCGCCGCTTGCAGATGCTCTATGTTGGGGAAACTCGCCCTGGTTTTGAAGGAGCTAAACTTACTGCTTGGGAATGCCTGCAAGAAAAGATTCCCGTTACGGTGATTACCGACAGCATGGCAGCTTACTGCATGAAGCAAAAAGCGATCGATGCCGTTATTGTTGGGGCAGATTCAATTGCGGCAAATGGCGATACCGCCAATACCGTAGGAACTTATGCTTTAGCCATAGCCGCTCAAGCCCAGAAGATACCTTTTTATATCGCTGCCCCTTTTTCGACAATCGATTTTGAATTATCTACTGGAAAGCAAATTTTAGTTAGAGAGCGAGCTGCTTCGGAGATTTACAAGATTGACAGAATTAATATTTGTCCTCCAGAAGCAGAATTTTATAATCCAGATCGGGACGTTACTCCAGCATCTTTAATTACTGCTATTATTACCGAACTAGGAGCGATCGCACCCGATGGTTTGATTGAGTGCCGCGATAAGATCCTCGACGGCGAGTAAAATCATGCTAAAAGTATTTTTGTTCGGTATCGGGACTTTCCATTTTGGGCAAACCCATAGTGTAGTTGCGTACTTTTGACCCCAGGTTATAGGTAATAGTGCCGTCTTGAAGTAGAGAACGAATAAAATGTTCTAAAGTAGAACCAATACGACGCAGGTTATATTCATTTAGCTCCTTGTCATTACTTGCTTCTACTAAATCGTCGAATTTACGATAGACTTTTTGCAGTGCATCTTCACTCCAATTAAATTCATTATCTGGATCGACATCGAGAGTTAATACATTATCGCTGGGAACAAACTCATTATTTTCAACTTCAGCAGTGTAAATGCGAATGTGGCGGGTAGTAGATTTGATATACGTCATCGATCTAGTTATAAAATTAACATTCGAGAATAGAGATCTAGTTTAGTAGAGCGAACATTTATAGACCCAACTAAGCTAAAGATAAGAGGTAAAAGCGAGCTTGAAGACGCTCGTAGGTTAGACAGTTGTTATTAACTGCCAACTAATATCGATATTTTTCGTCTTCAATCTTACTTGCATTTTACAGTAGAGTTTTAAATTCGCTCCGTTTTTCTTACTGTTATATTGCTGGCAAATAAATTATTTATAAGCTTTAATGCACTCTTCTACTAATGGCTTGACTGCATCTACGTCTTTCCAGCCCAAAATTTCGGTGACTTTCTTTTCTAAATTTTTATAAGTTCTAAAAAATTCGGCTATTTCTTCTAAGCGATGAGAGGCAATATCTTTGAGAGAATTGACATCTTTGTAGCGAGGATCGTCATTAGGCACGCAGAGAATTTTTTCATCGCGATCGCCACCGTCGATCATTTCCAACATGCCAATCGGTCTAGAGGCAATTACACAGCCAGGAAAAGTAGGCTGGTCCATAATTACCATACCGTCTAATGGATCGCCATCGTCGGCTAAAGTATTGGGAATAAAGCCATAGTCATAAGGATATTGTACCGAAGCATATAGAACGCGGTCTAAAGCGAAAGCGTTCATATCTTTATCAAACTCGTATTTATTTTTACTGCCTGCGGGAATTTCGATTAAGACATTTACTACATCGGGTTTGGGTTGGGGGGGAATTAGTGATAAGTCCATAAAATCCTGTAACTAAATAACTTTAAGCTGTTTCAAACTGCGATCTGGCAGCCATGAAGCATTTTACCTGAAGATTAAGCATTAATGTTTTTTACTTTTGGTTTAGCGATCGCCCCAGGATCTTTTGAGCCTGGACTTAAATATTGGATTTTGGACAAATCGGTAGTCCATAAAATGCTCGACCAAGCTTGCAAAAGAGCGCAGATCGATGAAAAAACCTCATCCCATTAGCTGTGTAGGTTTTTCACTCCTTTGAGATAGCTTATTTCTTCTTGTTTGAGTTCTAGTTCAGATTCGCTTGAGGCGATCGCAGCCTCAGTTTTTTCTACTGGTGGTAGTGCCTGGGGTGCGGTTGAAGGTAAACATTGCCTAAAAGAACAAAACAGGCAATGTTTAGAGAAGTAATTTAGAAAAAAATTAGCTTCCAATGGGTCTGATAAATATGAAATTGTACTAAGTTGTCCATTGTTGCAAATTTCTTAAGCCTACGCTGAGTAAAATATTTCTCAGCTAATCATTTCAACTAGCCAATTGAAAACTAGCTAATTGAAAGTTCTCTTGCTCTGCATTTTGCTTTGGGTTTGTAACAGCTTTAATTTGTTCTGCCGAGCAGTTTGTAATACTTTTTACTTTTCCATTCAACCTGTATTTTATTTCACAACCTCCAGTAATACTGTTGGCTTCTAGTTTGTTCAGTTCGGCAAATTCGATTGGGAGGTCTGAGATAGCAATATTAGACATTGTGAGTCTCCTTTTTATCGTAATAAATTTTTACTGTTTACAGACAGAATGTATCTGTAAACTACAAAAAGCACTTATTTTGAGCTTCTAAATATTACTTAGGATGTGCTTTTACTTTTATGCAGATTTTTATTTTTCGTAAATTTTTTTTACGTTTAACTGAACAATTAACTTTGCACTATCTTTTTTACTTCTCATATACTGCTCTCTTAAAAGTGCGATCGCACGCTGCATTGCGCTTATTATAAGCGACAAAGGGTTGAGCTACTTTACCAGTATAGGTTTGGTCAATGGGATGTGTCAGTTATTTCCTTTTTTATATGAGCTTTAACTTCTTCGTCAGTACGACCTAAAATATTTTCTTTCAGTGGCTTTTTTATCTGGTAAGTTATTTACATGCAAGTACCCCGATCGTTATTTAGATTGCGCTCCTCAACAAAGCATTAAAAAAAGTTCTTAAATTTTCTACCTCCAACAGATAGGTTTATATACTGAGCGCAGAGTTAGTTGTATCAAATAGCCAATCCGAAAGCGCATTGTTATCGCTATCGTTAAATATAAAATCCTTTTGTCCGTCAAAATAATCAGCTAAACCTGCTTCAAAAATATTATCGGGATTTTTCAATACTAATTCTCTAGTTTCATCTTCGCTGGCAATTAGTATTTGATTATTGTTTTTAGCATCCTTATTATTATTGCCAAATACATTAGCCGTTTGCTGGTTTTTCTGATTGGCTAATACTTCATGATTTTCAAATAGTTCAGAACCTTCGATATTATTATCTAATATTGGTAAAACAAAGTCGTCGATGCCGAACTCAGGATTGGCTAATTCTGCTCCCTCTATTCCTGTCAGTTTATCGCTTATTAGATCGCTAAAGCCAAAGTCAAATTGAATATTCTGACTGATATTTTGCTCTATAATATTATTGTCATTGTCTAAAAAGCTTTCTTGAATGGCAAATTGAACGGGAGACAAATAATCTGATTCTTCGGTCAATTCCTGACTATAATCTTCATCCAGGATAATAAATGTATCAATACTTTGGTCTAATTCTTGAACAATTTTATTGTCATCGCCAAAAACTCTAACATCCTGGACACCAAATTGAGTAGAATCCAGCAAACTACTACTAGCAAAATTTTCCAGAAAATCATCAAAAGCTATACTTTCATCAAACACATAATCTGGGTCGAACCCGAACTCCCCATATCCAGATAGATCGTAAATTCTTTGTTCGGAATAAAAATTCAAACTATTACAGTTGCCTTCGACAAATGCTTGCTGATTAATAAATTGAACAGTATCTAAAACATCATCATTATTAATAAATTCATCAAAATTCCAGCTAAAATTATTACTATCAATAGATTTAGAGTTTGATGGAGAATAGTTAGAAGGAAATAAAGGAAAATCTACTGTAGTTTGATGAATGTTTTGAGAGACCTGATTATCAGTTCCAATATCGCTATCTGTTTGTATAAAACTCTGAATTCCTGTTACATTTTCTAAATCGGGGATTTCTAAGACATGGACAATAATATCTTGATTGATGACCTGTTCGATATAATTATTATCACCTTCAGGAATATCAACTTCTTGGATTGCCAGTTGCGGTATTGCATTTTCAGAGAGCGACATAAATTAACTCCTTTATTTAATCTCTAGTTAACGAATTTATCCGATTATGAGTTCCGTATATCCCATAAAACTTTAATTATTTGACATGAAAAATCAATTGTTGTTGTAGTTTGCCACTACCTTGAGTTTCCTGACTAATATGTGTTGTTTGTCCTTGAAATTCAATTTTTACGAAAGCATTAGCAGGGGTATAATTACCTGAAATTGAAACTACTTGTTTGCCTAAAGTCAAATAAGGAGACAGATCGAGTACATTGTCGTCATTCGTAAGACTTTTTATGTGTTGACCATTAAGGGATACTGTGGCTGTTAATTGAGTTTCTGGTTGTGAAGCACTGATGCTGAGTAAATTTGCTTCATTTAAATCTAATAAGCTTATATCGACTGCTGTTTGTTGCTCTTGATAAGATTTAGATGAATATTTTTTAGAGCTAATTCTTTGCTCGGTATCACTGCCTTCTCGATGTCTTTTTCTAGAGTTAATAACTCTTTCTGCCCTATATGTACTACTAAAAGATCTATCTAAGTTTACTTGACTCGCTGCGATCGATGATTGGCTATTTCTAGCAAAAATTATACTACCAGTAGCTACACAGAAAATAGCTAAACAAGAAAAAAATAAAAAGTATTTTTTATTCATAGCTATACCTTTTAAATTTGTTGCTGCTACAAATTTGAAACTATCTTTTTGACGAGCAATGAGTAAAATAAATAATCTATTGTTAGTTACTCATTACTCGTTTTTGGTAAAACTTTATTTACATGCAAGCACCTTCTATTTTCTTTTAGTAAGGGAAATTTTTAGGAGTCTGTACGTTAACAGGAGCTACCGCATCGACGCTTACTGTAGGACCATTAACTCTAGAAGAATTGCTGCGACCCCGACGAGTTTCATGACGGACTTCTTGATGCTGGCGTGGGTTTTTACCGCCTACATTAACTTGAGTAGAATTGCTCGAACTTACATTACCCGTACAGCTTTCTTCTTTTTCAAATTGAGTATTATGGGTTTGCTCTGCTGGTGTTTTTCCTATATTTAACTGAATCCCTGTATGAGACTGTACGCACTGTGCGGAAGCTGATTCTGCTATTGACAATGGTATGGCAAGTAAACTGGCAATTGTCAATAAACCTGCGTTTAAGCGAATGATTTGCATCTATGTTCTCCTGAGTTTATTATTGGCAAATATTAGTAGATATATTTGTTTGGGTTACTGTTTGTTTCGACCCACTATTGTTGCTCTGGTGAGTTGATTGAACGGTTCTCGTTCTACAGCTAAAATCATGATTTATTTGCCTTGAAGTTGATGAATTAATTGCACTATTGTTAATAGAGTAATCATCTTCTATTTCATGCTCTATAGATCGCTGTGGAACTCGCATTTGAGTATTTCCCGTATCGACTTCAATGCTACCGTTCTCTTCTTTAACAATTGTCACCTCTCCTGCTTCCATTATTATCTGTTCGGCTAAAACGATCCCTGACGAACAAGTAATTGCAATAGCGATTGGAAACACCAGTTTTTTTAGTTTCATTTCTCGTACCCCACATAGTTTTGATTAGTTAGGGAAATTAAGTTAACGACGACTGCGGCGGCTAGAGTTACGCTGATTGACAGTTTGCTCGCTTTGGTTGTCATTTCCTTCTTGTAAGGAATCTTGAAAACTATCTTGTGCATTGCCAACGTTTTCACTGCGTCCGCGACGGTTGCTGTAGTTAGATTGACTGGTTCTTTGAGTTGAGCTATTGCGATCGCCAATTTGTGTAGTTACCTGTTCCGAAGTTTGCACGTTTGCCTCATCTGCTAAAGCAGGTACAGACATTAAACCGATGGTAGAAAGAGCCAGTAGACCAATTACAGAGTTTTTCATGATTTTGTCTCCAATTTTGTTTGATTGAGTTGTATTTTTGTTTCTTGTTTACTTGTATGTCTCGGTGCATAAATTTATGCACTTTTACAGCGGACATTGACTGAAAAAGTGCCGAAATACTCTTAGAAGGCAATGTTTAACGACGACTGCGGCGGCTAGAGTTACGCTGATTGACAGTTTGCTCGCTTCGGTTGTCATTTCCTTCTTGTAAGGAATCTTGAAAACTATCTTGTGCATTGCCAACGTTTTCACTGCGTCCGCGACGGTTGCTGTAGTTAGATTGGCTAGTTCTTTGAGTTGAGCTATTGCGATCGCCAATTTGTGTAGTTACCTGTTCCGAAGTTTGCACGTTTGCCTCATCTGCTAAAGCAGGTACAGACATTAAACCGATGGTAGAAAGAGCCAGTAGACCAATTACAGAGTTTTTCATGATTTTGTCTCCAATTTTGCTTGATTTAAGTGAATTTTGTTTCTTGTTTACTTGTATGTCTCGGTGCATCAACTTATGCACTTTTACCGCAAAAATTTCTTGGAGAAGGCATTATTTCGTTCTAGCATTAATAGCTCAAACTCAATATAGAAAAGCAACTCAGGCAATCAATCAGTTCAAAATTTTCAATAGATTCGCATATGCAGAGGCGATCGCACTTTTTCGGTTAATTATTTTGGCTGCTCTATAGCCACTCATTTCTGATTTAGTAGGGGTAACTTACGATAAATTACATCACTGTCTTGATGCAGTCGCTGCACGAGGCAAAGACAAAAGGTTTGCAGTCTGGAGGCTGCCGACTTTCCTTATGGAAAAGGCGATGTGCGCTCCACGCGACTTGCTTCTTTCAGAGGCTGCGCTCGAAGTACGGCAGCGCATACGCGCAGAGCGTCGCCAGTCGTCGCAGACGACGCTCCCGCGTCGCGCACCGCGCTGCATCGCTTTTAGACTGAAGCCATTTAGTCGGCAGACAAGATTAATGAGCGTCTTTAGAGGTAATGAACAAATGTAACCAAACCAGAATAAGTAGAGGATTTATCCTAATCATTACCTCCAGAGGATTGTACAAAAGTTAAAATTAATTTGGAAAAATCCAGAACAGTCTGGGTATCTATATGTATGGCTTTCGACTTCCGCCCCCCTGTCCCAATCCTTAGTGTCTAAAAGACCAAAGTGAAGCGTCTGGGACAGAAAAGTGTTGTAGCAGTAAAGTTTATTCTCCGTTAGCCAAATTCTGATTAGTTACCGATGGTAATATTGGAGAAACAACATCTCCTTCTAATGTTTGTTGAAATTCAGGCATATTTTTACCTAGCTGCTGCATCAAACTTGCCATTTCCAAAGCGCTGAGAGCATAATTCCAACCAAGGTTACTTTTGATACCGGCTCGTTCGAGAGCTTGCTGCATCGAATCTACTGTGAGAACGCCAAAAACTACAGGTATTCCTGTTTGATAGCTAGCGGCTGCGACTCCTTTGGCTGCCTCAGAAGCGACATAATCAAAATGAGGCGTTTGTCCGCGAATTACCGCACCCAAACAAATTATGGCGTTGTAACGTTGCGAAAGTGCCATTTGGCGAGCCACCATAGCAATTTCAAAGCTACCTGGTACCCAAACGTAATCAACTTGAGTGCTATTGGGATTTACGTCAATTCCGTGACGTTTGAGACAATCTTGGCACCCTGCTAGTAATTTATCAGTCACTAAATCGTTAAAACGCCCAATGACAATTGCCAAACGCCAAGTAGATGTATCTTCTGTAAAAGTACCTTCAAAAATGGTCATGTAAATACCAGGTAATAATTTGCATATTATATTTACCAACGATCGCACATTAATTTACGACCGCGCGAGTAAGTAAACTCTGTTTTATACAGTTTAAACATATTTAGCATTTTGCTTTTTACCTGGTATGAATGAAGCGATCGCTTGAGAGTGAGAAGCAATCGCCACAAATTACGCATTATAAATAACCAAGCTGCTGGTGAGCCACTATTTCCCATCGAAGGTTCTTTGGTTCTTATAGTTAGAAACCTGAAGCTTCAGACGCAATGCGTAAAGCCTCTAAGTTTACTCGTGACAGTCGTCTTAGATAACGAAAAAATTGAGAATTGCCACTAGCACTACTAAAGCAGTCCAAATGCCAGAACCTATATACAACAGAGTTTTAGACTGCTCCCAATTTTGAGGTGAAGCGTAGGCTACAGGTACGCCAATCACCATTACAAATGAAAACAAAACTAACACGGATAATGTCAATTGAAACAAAAAAGTCATAGTTTATTCTCCTTAGACTGTCATGCAAAATTAGCAGAGCGTTTAATAAAATTTTAATTTGGTCAGATAGACTTGACTCGAACAAGAAAAACGAACCTGGTGAGAAAATTTCATCCAAAGAACGCGCTCCAATACGAGGCTTACTCTAACTTCGTAAATTTTTTTTCCTGAGTATTACGCTACCAAAAAGTGGCTACATCTGAGAAGACATATCCAATGTTGAGTATAAATAACTCTTGGAACTACCAAAAATAGATGACGTTTTTTAAAGATTTGTAAATTAAGTTTAAACTGACGCGAGCAAAAAGCTAAGGTGACTGATGAATATGGAGCGGAAACAGTTTTGCGTTAATAAATGTTAGATTCTAGAGCCAGCGGTATTTTATTACATCCAACTTCTTTACCCAGCCGTTATGGTATTGGCGATTTGGGTGAGAGCGCGCATGAGTTTGTTGATTTTTTGGCTGATAGTCACCAGCAAGTATGGCAAATTTTGCCAATTGGACCGACTGGTTTTGGTAATTCTCCCTATTTATCGTATTCGGCTTTAGCAGGTAATCCGCTGTTAATTAGTCCTACTATATTGAAAGTCCAAGGATTGCTGACGGAAGAAGATTTAAACAACTTACCAGAATACCCTGTCGATCGCGTCGATTACGATTTAGTACATGCTACTAAGCTGCCGCTACTAGAAAAAGCCTGTCGAGTGTTTCAAGAACGGGCGACTCACGAACAGCTAGATGACTTTCATCAGTTTGACAATCGCCACAACGATTGGTTGAGCGACTATGCTTTGTTTATGTCCCTCAAAGAAGCCCATAATGGAGGCAGTTGGTATCAATGGGATAAAAGCATCGCCAAGCGTCAACCCGAAGCGATGACCGAATGGGCGAGTCGTTTGAGCGATCGCATTTTTTACCATAAGTTTTTACAGTATCAGTTTTTTCGCCAGTGGCAAGAATTAAAACATCATGCCAATAGTAAAGGAATTAGCATTTTTGGCGATATTCCGATTTATGTCGCTCACGATAGCGTAGATGTTTGGGCGCATTCGGATATCTTCCACCTCGATCCAGTAACGGGTGAAGCCTCGTTAATGGCAGGGGTACCACCCGATTATTTTAGCGAAACGGGACAACTCTGGGGCAACCCCGTCTATAAATGGGAACAACTGCAAAAAACCGACTTTCACTGGTGGGTCAGACGAGTCAGAATTATGCTCGAATATGTGGATATTATTCGCATCGATCACTTTAGGGGATTTGAAGCATTTTGGGCAGTAAAACAGGGGGAAAAAGTTGCTACCAATGGCACCTGGCTCGAAGCTCCGGGAGCAGAATTTTTCACCATTCTCGAACAGCAGATGGGTAAACTACCGATTGTGGCTGAAGATTTGGGAGTAATTACCCCAGAGGTTGAAGAATTGCGCGATAAGTTTAATTTTCCTGGGATGAAAATTTTACATTTTGCTTTTGACGACAATCGCGAAAATGGTTTTCTACCTTTTAATTACGAAAATCATAACTGTGTTGTCTATACGGGAACTCACGATAATAACACTACAATTGGCTGGTTTTACGAGCGATCGCCAGAAGAGCAAGCTAGAGTAGTAGATTATTTGGGTTGCCTGTGCGATGAAGGCATTCACTGGGCTTTAATTCGCCTCGCGCTAGGTTCGGTAGCTAAAACCGCAATTTTTCCCTTTCAGGACATTTTGGGTTTGGGAGCGGATGCTAAAATGAATACCCCTTCAAAAGTAGGTCACAACTGGGAATGGCGTTGCCGTAGGGAAGCATTTAATCAAGAACTAAGCGGTCGTCTGCGCTATCTTACCTATCTTTATGGCAGGACTCCGAAGATAAGTAATAAGTAGAGAGTAGCAAGTAGCAAGCAGCAAGTAGCAAGTAGTCGGTAAAAATAATTTACCCATTACCCATTACCCATTACTTTTCTAAAGCCTAATATTACTTCCTACTCTATACCTTCTACTTTTTTTAACGAGAAATGAACGAGAGAATAGTTCTGGTAACTGGTGCGGCGCGATCGGGAAAAAGTGAGTGGGCAGAAAGTTTGGCAGCTAAAACGAGTAAATCTGTTGTTTACGTTGCTACCTCAATAATCAATCCCGAAGATAAAGAGTGGCAGGACAGAATTCTCAAACATCGGCAAAGAAGACCGAATAAATGGCAAACTGTATCGGCAACGCACGAATTGTCTGCAACAATAACAAAAGCTCTAGCTTCCGAATGTTTGTTAATTGATTCTTTAGGAACCTGGGTAGCTAATTTATTAGAATTAGATGCAGACTCCTGGTCTAAAACTAGCGAGACTTTATTGACTAGTTTGCAAACGTCTTCAGCCAAAATAATTTTAGTTGCAGAAGAAACTGGCTGGGGAGTCGTACCTGCTTATAAATCTGGTAGAATATTTCGCGATCGCCTGGGAGATTTAATCCGACAAACAGGTAGCATTGCAAATACAGTTTATTTGGTTACTGGTGGACACGCTCTAAATCTCAGTGTGTTGGGAACGCCTCTCAAATAATAGACTTCCCTTACTTAAAACATGTTTTTTTTCTCTTGAGTTGAATATTTAACTGTTTGTAATTTAAAAATTTACAGAAAAGGAGTCGGGAGTAAAAAACAAATTTGAAAAAAATATTTCGGTGCAAACAAGTTTGTAAGCCAATAGCGATCGCCGAAAGAAAACAAAAGTCTGTTTTAGGAAAAATTTGGCATTTTCAACTTACAGAAAGATAAAATAAATAAAATTGGTATTGCTAGAGAAACTCAGTGTCTTTGTTGACTTAGCAATATAAGCTTTATGTCTTCTTCTGCTATTTCCCCAACAGCCAAACTTCTCGATGGACCCAAAAAGTTTATTTTTCTCGCTAACCTACGGGCTATTATCGACCAGTTTGGTTCTTTAGATAAATACGAGCAAAAATATGGAGACATATTTTACATTCCCAAGTCGATGGGATTTCCGCCTTTAGTAATTTTTAGCAATCCCCAGGCGATCGAACGGGTATTTACTGCCAATCCTAATTTATTTGAGGTAGGCAAACAAACTTCTGCACCTGTTAAAGCTTTACTGGGAGATAATTCTTTGGTGTTATTAGATGGAGTTCGCCACCAAAGACAGCGCAAGCTATTAATGCCTCCTTTTCATGGCGAAAGAATGAAAAGTTACGGTCGGACAATGGTTGATGTTGTCAATAAAGTTATTAGTCAGTGGCAAGTCGGTCAAACTATCATTATTCGCAACTACACTCAAGAAATTTCACTGCAAGTTATTATACGGACTATTTTCGGTATCGATGAAGGAGAACGATATCTCTATCTCAAAAAAGTTTTGCTTGACTGGCTAGAAATATTTAATTCTCCTGTAAAATCTATTTTTCTCTTTTTCCCCTGGTTGCAAAAAGACTTGGGTGCGCTAACTCCCTGGGGTAAGTTTGTCAGACAAAAGCAAATTATTTATAGTATTCTGCAAACTGAAATCGATCGCCGTCGCCAAAATCTTACTTTGCAAGGAGAAGATATTTTAAGTTTGCTGCTGTCTGTCAAAGACGAAGATGAACAACCCATGAGCGATAGGGAAATTTGCGATGAGTTGATGACGATGCTGTTCGCAGGTCATGAAACAACCGCCAATACACTAGCCTGGTCGTTTTATTGGCTACATTATCTTCCTGAAGTAGGTCAAAAATTGCAAGCTGAGTTAAATAGTTTGAATAAAAATACTGACTCTAACGAGATCGCCAGGTTACCCTATCTAAATGCTGTAGTATCCGAAACCCTAAGACTCAATCCCGTCGTCGCTTTTGTCGGTCGTCAGTTGAAACAACCATTTAATCTAATGGGATATCAGCTAGAAGCAGGTACTTCTTTGTTGCCCTGCATCTATTTAACTCATCAACGAGAAGATATCTATTCCCAACCCAAACAGTTTAAACCAGAAAGATTTTTAGAAAAACAGTTTTCACCTTATGAGTTCATCCCTTTTGGTGGAGGCAATCGTCGCTGTTTGGGTTATGCCTTCGCATTGTTTGAAATGAAGTTAGTTTTGGCAACTATATTGTCTAAAGTAGAACTAGAACTTTTAGATAAACGTCCTTTAAAGTCTTTGCGTCGCGGTATTACTTTTACTCCTGCTGGTGGGGTCAAAATGAAAGTTAAAAATCTAAATTTAGACTTTTAGTTCTTTTAAAATGAGCAATTAGAAAAAACAGGCGATCGACTACAGAATTTTTCTAACTAAAACTACAGGATAGTAAAATACGCGATCGACATCGAATATGAAGCAAGATTTACCAGATTCTCTATTATCCGACACCAAATCTACTTTTTTAGCCGCACGCTACTATACAGATCCAGATTTACTTCCTCAAGAAATGCAAGCCATTTTTCGGCGAACCTGGCTTTATGTAGGAGATGCTGCCAACTTATCTACACAAAATAATGTTTGGGTAACGGAAGCCGCCAACTGTAGCATTCTAGTTACTCGCGACAATAATAATATTCTTAAAGCTTTTTACAACGTCTGTCCCCATCGTGCTTCTGTATTGGTTTCTCAATCTGGAATTCATTCACTTAAAAAAATTGTTTGTCCCTATCATGCCTGGGTTTATGAGTTGGATGGACAGTTACAAGGAACACCTGCCAAAGATGGTTTTCCCGAATGTTTTCACTATGAAGATTTTTCTTTAAAAGCAATTCGTTGCGAACAGTGGTTAGGATTTATTTTTGTTTGCTTTAGCGAAGATGCCCCTAGTTTAGCCGAACATTTGGGAGAAGTTCATTGCAATATAAAACAGCACTATAGCGATCTCACCACGCTATTAGTCAAAAAACAGTATTCTGTAGCCTGTAACTGGAAAAACTATCACGATAACACTCTGTGCGACTATCATGTTCGAGTGGTTCATCCTCATACCCTCGATCCGATTCAGGGTGCAGTACGCCATTACGAACATTTTTTTGATGAATATGTCAATTTACTCTACACCCCAACTACCAAAGAATGGCGATCGCAACATCGGGTTTTAGGTTCTCTCAGCGATCGCGCCAGACAGGGATTTTTTACCTACGGTATTTTTCCAAATTTACATCTATTGGCTTTACCCAACGGTGTTTTGGCTTGGCTGCGTATCGATCCCATGACTGTAGATACTTGTCGGATAAATTTAGAAATTTACGGTATTCCCAATTTTAGTCCTCCTGCCGCCGAACTAGAAAAAGATTTTGAAGCCTTTATGAAAGAAGATATGGAAATTACCGAAGGAGTGCAACAAGGCTATGCCAGTGGTGTTTATTCGGGCGGTATCGCCAATCAATTAGAAGCCCGTATTCTTCATCAGCAACGGCTAATTCGGTGTTTTCTTAATTTGCAGTAACCTTTTTACAGTGATATGGAACTCGCTACCTCTAACTTTCTAGTTTTCACCATGCAACAAGAGATTAATTATGGTCGCAAGTAAGCTTTACGTGGTGCTGGCGGCTCTCTGCTGGGGGTTATCAGGCGGAATCGGTGGTATTTTGATGGCAGACGGCTGGGACGCATTTGTGGTTTCGTTCTACCGAGGCGCGATCGGACTGCTGTTCGTCCTCGTCTGGTTAGCGTTGCGCCCGAACGGCAGTGGATTGGCTAGTCGCCGATTATGGTTCTGGTCAGCGATCGCTGGTCTCGGCGTAACTGGCAACTTCGCGTTTTATTTTATGAGCATGGCGCAGGGCAGCGTCGCGGTTGCGGTTACGTTGATGTACTGCGCGCCAGTGTTTGTGTATCTTGTATCATTTGCACTAAAGCTTGAAAGTCCTACCCCACTGAAGTTGACCGCAATCGCTGTGGTGATGTTTGGCATCGTGTTGCTTACCCAGATTTATGACATCAGCGCAGGCAGTGTCACACCGCTCGGCGTGGGTGCTGGATTGCTTGCCGGTCTGTCCTACGCAGTATTCATTTTCGGCTTTAAGTATGCGGCACCACACGGCAGTCCGCAGGCGATTCTCACGATAGCGTTCGCGGTACTTGCCACCATCACGATCTGGCCAAGCGATGTCGATCGAATCGTTGCAGTGTTGAGCACCCCAGATTTGCCGCTGTTCGCAGCACTGGGTGTCTTTGGCGCGGGATTATCATTCGTTCTTTATATCGTTGGCTTGAACAATATCGCGCCAGCTGTGGCTTCAATTGTGGCAATGCTCGAACCCCTCATCGCATCACTATTCGGCGTAGTGATTTTAAATGAAAGTCTGGTGGGTTCACAAATCTTCGGCATGGGACTGATTTTGGTCACAGTGACTGCATTGAGCTTTGATTCAAACGTTTGACGGACATCTACATCTTCTTAACTACTAGCTGAGTAGCGTTTCTCTCCATGATATAACTTTCTATAATTGTTATTGGCAAGTTTCAGCAGATTGCTAAGAATTGAGCATTAGATTTACTTCTCTGAAAAAGCGACCGCACCTATACTAATTCTAATTTAGGTTATCCAACCGTCTTTACAACTCGAATGTGTTGCGATCGCGCACGATATTTTGTCAGACAAAGCGATCGCTTTTGATGGGTAAGACTAATTCGAGCATTTTAGTTTTTAATCATCACTAATTATCTCAACAATTTTGTTGACTACTGCCTTTAGCTTTTCTGCTTTTAAACTACCTGCTTTGTAGAGAATTATTCCTTTATCGGCAGTAAATAGACGGTTGGGACAAATATTACTATTTTTGTTTAGTCCACCATTAGAAAAGTCGGCGTTTGTAATTGCTACGGCATAACGATCTGTTTTAACTTGACTGGTGATCTGACAGAGAATTAAATCATTTCCTGATAAACTAGCGACAACCAAAGCTGGACGACGTTTGGTTTGGCTTAAATCGGAAAAGCGGTCAGACCCCGCGTCGGCGTAAGACGCAAGGGAATGCTGACCAAGATGGAAAAGGAACGATAACCACATCTCCCTTTACAAATGTTGCCACGCTTCATCCTCTTCTGGAGATGACCAATCCTTAGCTAATGCTGCTTCACTAAGTAAGGTAGTTTCTAATTTCTCTTTTGTAAGATGTTTATATTTTAGATATCGAACAAAATTTAATATTTCTGGATACAGTGATTCTGGAATTTGTTCTAGTTCGGTTAAGAGAGATTCTTTCTCGTTCATGACTATAGCTAATCTGTAAAAATTAATCGCACCCACACTAATTCTAATTTAGGTTATCCAACTGTTTTTATGAATCGAATGTATCGCGATCGCTCACGGTATTTTATGAGACAAAAAGATTTAATTTTTGTGCCGATCGCGAAAATGGGTAAGAAAGTAATGCCACAATCTGCTTCGAGACTGGCAAAAACCAGATTAGTTAAAATGAGGCTATAGATTCGATATTTTACCCATTACTGCAAGTCATGACAGAACTTCTTCAGCAAGTCATTTCAGAAATTCAGAAGCTTCCTGCCGACCAGTAGGATGCGATCGCATCTCGTCTCATGGCTGAATTGAAAGACGAACAGCGATGGACAGAGCAGTTTGAATCAACCACAGATGAACAGTGGGATCGATTAGCCGATCTGGTGCGGCAAGAAATTTTAAGTGGCGACACTTCTTCGCTGGACAAAGTTTTTCCAATTGAGCCATGAAATCAAGCGTTACAAAAGCATTCCGTAAATGCCTCGAGCGACTTCTCGCATCCTTCTAACAACCACGTTGCAGCAGAATGTACAAGTCTTCTTTGTTGAGTTCGAATCGCATTATTTATTTTTATCTCACTGAATTGATTGAGTCTGGCGAGCGCACATACGCTAATTTTAATGGAGTAAAATACAGCTAAAAGCGGTAATGATTAGAGCAAATAAAGGATTGAAAACAATGTCGAAAACCATGACTTTTGAAGAAATTGAGCAAAATTATAATGGGCAATGGGTGTTGATTGCCTATACCGAAACCGATGAAAATTTACAAGTTGTTAAAGGAAAAGTAATAGCCCATTCTGTAAATAAACAAGACATTTATCAAGCTTTAGAAACGGCAGAGGAGCAAGCTCTAGCAATTGAATATCTAGGTCGAGTACCAGAAGATGTAGCTTATATTCTATGAGCAATAAAATTATTTATCGGTGTTATCGACAACAGAATTTATTGTGGTTGAGGGTGGCGGTAGGAAGCAGTGAAAATAAGCCGATAATTGTTAGGCTATTGGTAGATACAGGAGCAAGCTATACAGTCTACCGACACGGATATTGCAAAAAGCAGGCTGTAATTTAGACCGAGCATCAACAAAGAAAAAAATTGTCACTGCTAATGGTACGATTGATGTCCCAATAGTAACAGTGCCTTGGTTTAACTGCTTGGGAATTAAGCGAAAAAATTATCTCGTCGCAGGATTAGATTTACCAGCCAGTAGCTTCGTAGATGGTTTGTTAGGAATAGAGTTTCTAAGAGAAGTAGGCGCGATAATTGATGTTGCAAAAGCCGAAATTAAGGTAGAAAACCAAAACCAATAAAAACCAGTGAAAATTATAATAATACCTAAAGCAACGCGATCGCACTTATACTAATTTTAATTTAGATTATCCAACTATCTTTAGGACTCGACTGTATTGCGATCGCACACGATATTTTATGAGACAAAGCGATCGCATTATTGTCTATCGTGACTCCAGCAATTTATCTACTGTCATGTCAATATCGCTGGCAATTTTTCTTAACAGCGTTGGTGATATATCCTTTCCTTTGTGAAATGGAACTGTCGTACCTCTTCCATCTGGATGACGAAACTGCTTATGCGAACCTTTTTGCCGTATTTCAGCAAAACCAAGTTTATTTAAGATTTTGACAACTTCTTGCGGCTTTAAAACGGGTATATTGCCCATACTAATTAAATTGTAATTAGTTGCGTACCGACAAACTCTGTCTCAAAGTTGGGTTCGTCATCTTCTAAAAGCATTTCAATAACTTCTCTCAAGTTCTCTTGTAGTTCGTCTATGGTTTCTCCTTGAGAATGTGCGCCAGGAAAACCAGGAACATAACCGACATATAAGTTTGTATCGCGGTCTTTTTCAATAATGGCGGTGAATGTTTTCATTTAAGTTTAGAAGTTTGTTCTTATTTTACTAAATTTATCGATCGTGCGATCGCACCTACACTAATTTTAATTTAGGTTATCAAACTGTCTTTACGACTCGAATGTGTAGCGATCGCTTACGACATTTTATGAGATAAAGCGATCGCTTTAAACTGATTAACCACAATATTGGTAAAGTAAAACATCGTTTATTTTACTGCTAACTTGCGAACAAGCTTTTAAAAAGGAAGGTACTCACCATTGCATTCACACTCTTTATTTTTTCTCTTTTGGCAACTATCTATAAACTGAGATCGTTTTTTTTCAATCTGTTTTTTAATTTCTCCTTTTATACTACTATTTATGTACAAATTGTTGATTATTTCACAACTATCATCATTAATTAACTTTTTCAAAAGAAGATCGGGAATTTGATAACTACTTGCTACTTTTGCACGTATGTCTTTGCGTAGGTGATTAGCAGCCCATTCAATAAAAAATGTAGGTATATCTATATATTTTTGATAAAAACAATTAGGAAAAGATTCATATAGTTGTTCTAAAAAATTCTGGTTTTCTATTATTATTAAATCTAAATTACTGTTGGTCAGTACTTGTACGGGAAACTTGGAAAAAAGTTTGATTAATAGTTCGGGCGGTGTATTAGGATGTTGTGCTATTTTGTTATTAATAAAATCGTGACCAACACTAGCTAATTTTATTAATTCTGCTGACGTAGCATTTGTTTTTATTGATGGCTGTCCATAATCAGATTCTGGTGCAGTTTTAAATACAAACAAAGTTTGATGAAACTGGTATATTTTTTCGAGACTTATTGCAAAATCTATATCTTCTCGACAAGCGTAATCACATAATTCATAGTCATGTTGGGGGATAGTGTAGGGTATTTTGGCATAAACGTCATATCTTTTATGTTGGCGACGTATACAAATTTTTCCATTACAAATTTCAACATGAACAATACATTTATGAATTGGTACAGTATCATGTATTCCCCAAATCATAATCAAATAATTATTAAGATCCTCGCTAATCATCAATTTGGAAGTAACATTTTGATATTGGTATGGAGTTTTAATAAATCCTTTAAGAATATTCAAAATTAATTTGCGATATTCTTCTGTACTTTCCATTTTGTTTATCAGTTTTTTAAATTGCTTTGTACGAATTAATAAATATATTTTCTTTTCTTAGTCTCGGTTTAAATTAAACCAATTCCAACTCTGGCAAACCCTTATGAATCGCTCCTAACCATTCAATTAAGTTATCTAACTGTCTTTGCGGTTTAACCACACCCAAACCGCGCACGATGACTTTTTTGGGTGCGTAGACAAAGCGCGATTTTAAATGCGGGGGAATGTTTTCAGCCAAGAGATTCCAGGCGGGTTCTGCCATTGGGGTTTCTAAGACGATGTTTTGCTGTCCTTCTGGTTTAATGCGCGAAAAACCGATCGCTTTGGCAATTTGTTTGAGTTCCATTACCTGGATTAGCTGTTGAGTTGGGGCGGGAATGCTACCGTAGCGATCTTCCCATTCGGCAGCAATTTGCAGTAGTTCTTTTTTAGAGGTGGCGGTAGCGACTGCCCGATAGGCATCCATTTTTTGGTCGGTATCGGGAATGTAGTTGGCAGGAATAAAGGAAGTTAGTTTGAGATCGACTTGGGTATCTTCGACTTTGGGTATTTCTTGTCCCTGAATTTCCTGGATGGCTTCTTGCAACATTTCCATATAGAGATCGAAACCTACAGTGGTCATTTGCCCCGACTGTTCTGCACCTAATAAGTTACCAACACCGCGTATTTCCATATCTCTAGTAGCTAGTTGATAGCCCGAACCCAATTGCGAAAATTCTTGTAATGCCCTGAGTCTTTTTCTGGCAGTGTCGGATAAGGTTTGTTTGCCTGGATAGAGTAACCAAGCGTGTGCCTGGATGCCCGATCGCCCAACACGTCCTCTCAACTGATATAGTTGCGATAGACCAAATTTTTGTGAGTCTTCAATAATAATTGTATTGACGCGGGGAATATCCAAACCAGATTCGATGATGGTGGTACAGACGAGAATATCTGCTTCGCCGTTGCTAAAAGTCAGCATGGTAGACTCTAATTCCGATTCTGGCATCTGTCCGTGAGCGATCGCAATTCTGGCACTTGGTATCATTTCTCTTAGCTGCGCGCTAATTTCTTCGATGCCTTCGACTCTGGGAACGACATAAAATACCTGTCCGCCTCTGTCTAGTTCGTTGCGGATGGCGTTGCGAACTACTTCAGGATTATAGGGGGAAAGATGGGTTTTAATCGGGCGGCGAGATGGCGGAGGGGTAGTAATTAAGCTCATTTCCCGAATACCCGATAGGGACATATATAAGGTACGAGGAATGGGTGTGGCAGAGAGAGTTAAAACGTCTACCTGAGATTTAAAAGCTTTGATTTTTTCTTTTTGATTGACTCCAAAACGCTGTTCTTCATCTATTACCAGCATTCCCAGATTTTTAAACTTGACATCTTTATTTAATAGCTGGTGCGTACCTACTACTACATCTAATTCTCCTGTCGCCAAACGCTGCATAATTTCTTTTTTTTCGGCAGGAGTGCGGAAACGATTAAGCAAGCCAACATTGATAGGATAGGGGGCAAATCTTTCTTTGAGGGTGTGATAGTGCTGCTGGGTAAGAATAGTAGTCGGGGCGAGAAACGCCACCTGTTTGTTGCCGCTAGTAATCACTTTAAAAATTGCCCGAATTGCTACTTCGGTTTTACCAAAGCCGACATCACCACATACCAAACGATCCATCGGGCGATCGCTCTCTAGATCTATTTTGATATCTTGAGTGGCTTTTAGCTGATCTGGTGTGGGTTGATAGGGGAAAGAGTCTTCTAATTCTTGTTGCCAGGGATTATCGTGAGGATAGGCATAACCAGACTGCTTAGAACGTTTGGCGTAGAGTTTAAGTAAATCTACTGCCAGTTTCTTAATCGATTTGCGGACTTTAGTTTTAGTTTTCGACCAAGAAGCGTTTGCCATCTTATTGAGTTCTGGCGGACGGCTTCCCGTCTGACGAAACCGCGACAGCATATCTAAAGAGTCTGCAGGAACGCGCAAAGTACCATCGGCATACTGTACTACTAAATATTCTCTATGTGATAGGGGTTCGAGTTTGAGAAACTTACCGATGCCGTGATGTTTGTGAACCACATAATCACCAGGGCGTAATTTGTTTATGTCTACTTTCTTAGAAGCGGCGCGGCGGCGTTTGCGAACGTAACTTGCAGTAGCTAGAGTTTGCTGTCCGAAAAATTCCCTATCGGTAACGACGACGATACGGAAGGTAGGTAAAATAAAGCCCGATAGTTCTGCTAAACCAGAATATTTCAAAGCGACAGCAGTATTTTGGATCTGGGCTTTTTCAATTGCCCGAAAGTCGCGAGGATTGGAGATAAACTGTACGGGGCAGTCGTGTTCTTGCAGTAGTGCCACAGAACGGGAAGGTTGTGCTGAAACCAGCCAGGTTTGATATTTATCTAAATTCATCTGGCTATAGATTTCTTGTTTGCCTCTAAGAATTGCCGCGAGTTTGCCAAACTGATGGGGGGTAATGGGAATGGGACGGCTATTGAGATTGTGAACCGATACTGCATCGGGGTTAGCTATTGGCAAACGGGGACTTTCTTCAGCAATTTCGGAAAGATAAATACAGGAAAAGCTTTTGGTATCAACTAGGCAGTCTAAAAAGTCGCTGTGAATTTTAGGTAAGTTTGGTTCGATCCTCTGCCACTGTTCCTCGGCTAATTTAATCCAGCGATCGCTATGTGCCTGACACTGTTCGATTTCGTCGATCGCAATTAAAGTATTGTCTGGTAAATAATCTAAAATCGAGGCGGGTTTGGTAAAAGCAAATCCTAAAAAACGTCGCATTCCTTCAGGAGTAATACCTTCGGCAAAAGCTTCTAATTCGGCATCGGTTAAATAAGCATCGATGTTTTTATTAATTTCTAAAATGCGATCGCTAATAATATTGGCAAAAGAAGTCGGCGTTAATAATAATTGCTCGATCTTATCTAAAGATCTTTGGGTAGCAGGATCGAACTCTTGCAGGCGTTCTAGTTCGTCTCCAAACCATTCTAAGCGCACGGGTAATTCTGCCGAAACGGGAAAAATATCGACAATATCCCCCCGTCTACTCCACTGTCCTTCAGTCTCTACTAAAGGAACGCGATCGTAACCTAACTTGGCTAAAGACTCGTCTAACTGCTTAGATTCTAAACTCATGCCTCTTTGCAGTGTCAGACAATAAGCTTGAAATACATCTGGGGATGGTAAATGGGGCTGTAGCGATCGCTCTGTAGCAATAATTGCTAATGGTTGCTCTTTATTTTCTGACTTGACATCAATAACTGACAACACCTGCATCTGTCCCCAAATTATTTCAGATTCGGGGTCGAAAGGGTCATAAGGAGAAGCTTCAGAAGTAGGGTAAAAATTTACCGTCTGCCAGCCCATTGCCTCTAATTGCGCCGTCCAACGCCCTGCTTCTTCCAGAGTCGGACAAACTATCAATAAGTTTTTGTCTTCTGCCCGTGCCAAACTAGAGCTAACTATGCCTTTAGGTAAGCGCGGCATCCCGTTAAGCAGTAAAGATTGATTTTTGTTTAGTTTTGCGATTAATTCTCTAGTTAAAGGCGATTTTTCAACCGCACGAACGATAGATGCAAAAGCCATAATCGAGGTAAATATGAGTGAGCGAAATTATATCTAATGTGCCAAAACAGCAAAAAATAGTCTATAAAGACTCTAACTAATTAGTATAAATATATCGATCGCTTTTATGGTTTATTGAGTTTGACTGTCATAGTGATGCAGTTGCTACAAATTTAGATAAGTCTAAGATTTATTCTCTAAGTTGAATGAAATTGGCATTGCCGATCTAAAGTAACTTAACGAGCTAGTTGCTAAATTTAAAAACTGGCGACCGCTATCTCAAACAAAATACTTTACTATAAACGATATGCAGCTTGACAACTCTCGTCTCGGTCTAGAACAAGAATTTTTCATCGTAGATACCGAGGGTTTTTTATCCAATCGCGCCGATGAATTTTTGCAACTCTGTCATGAAATAGCAGAATCGCAAAACCGTAAGACAGAATGTTTTGCCCCTGAGTTTGTCAAAAGTATTATTGAAATTAACACCGTTCCAGTTAATAATCTTAGCGAATTAACTCAAGAATATCTCGACCTGCTACAAATCTTGCTAAAAGTAGCCGATCGGCTAGATCTAAGGCTTTATCCCCTATCTACCTATCCTTTATACACCACGCCAGTAATGAGGAATAAACCCAACTATCATTTGCAAGTACGTACCGTAGGAGAGGGAAGATTTGACAATGCAGCCAAGTGTACTGGTACTCACGTTCATTTAGACCTACCCGACAACGTAGTAGATCGTAAAGTTGGTATTGCTTACAATTCTTCTCCCGAAGCGCGATCGCTACTGGTAAATATTTACAATCTGGCTACTGCCTTTGATGCGGCAATAATTGCTTTATCCCGCGCCTGTCCTTTTTACGATGGTAAAGTAGCGGGAAAAGCCATGCGAACCATTCACTACCGAGGTAGCGATCGCTATGCCTGGCAGGGTGTGTATACTAAAATGCAAACTGTAGGTGGTTTGCTGCCCTATGTAGAAACAGCAGAAGAACTAAGCGAACAGCTATTCAATCGCTACCATTGTTGGCTACAGGCAATGGATCGCGCTGGAGTACCTAGAGAAATGTTTTTAGACTCTGGCGGCGAACTGTTAACTGCGGGGTGGAATCCCATTCGTCTCAATTCTGTCGGCACTGTCGAACTTAGAGGCATGGATAGTAACTATCCCGAACTTACACTATCACTCGTGGCTTTAGTTTCCGAAGCTGCTAATCGATTGCGCCGTGAAGGTTTGACAGTTAAACCAAAAAAGGGCATTAAGACTTTTAAATTACAAGACAATGAATTAAATGTACCCGATTTTGACTATCTTAATGGTGAGTTACTCTACGCTGCGGTAACAGAAGGAGTTAACAATGCCGCAGTTAGAGATTATCTCGATTCAATTGTAGAATTTAGCTTCGATCGTAGCGAGCTTTCCGATCGCCTGGCTCACTTTAAAACCGCATTGGGAGAATATACTACTACTGAAGCTCAACTATTAAATAAGTTTAGTACGACAACAGGGGAAATAGATCGAGAAGACGGTCTGGCTTTAGTGCGTTACTGTTGCGATCGCCTGGAAGAAGAAGTAGATTATCTCTGTTCGCAACATTCAGCTAAAAATGCTCTATATTCTAGTTTGGATGAAGTGGGTCGAGAGAATTCCTAATAATAAGTTGACGGGCGATCGCCTAAAAATCTAAACAACGACTAAACAGCCATAAAGACATCATTACTAGCAGCGATTAATTTATCGGCATCGATACCTTTTAAAACTGCTAGAGTTCGATCGGCAAAGCTGATTTCCGTATTGCTATTCATTTGGTTAATAGACAAATCTTCGCTAGCAATACCACCATAGAGTACGATCGTATCTTTATCGATTTTTAAATCGGTAATAGTATCGGTACCTTCACCTTTAGCTAAAACAAAAGTATCTTTGCCACTACCACCTCTTAACCAATCGTCTCCCAAACCACCTCTAATTAGATCGTTTCCTGCTCCACCGTAAATTTTATCGTCTTCCGTACCACCAAACAGGCGATCGCTTCCTTTTTGTCCGTAAATTTTATCCTTATCAGGTCCTCCATAAAGCATGTCGTTGCCACCTGTGGAGGATTTGTTTAGATCTCCTCTTATTATGTCATCACCATGACCACCCCAAATAGAATCATCCCCAAGTCCACCACGTATTATATCGTCACCGTCAAAACCATTGAAGCGTTCGTTTCGATCGGTACCTAATAGTTTTTCCCCTGCATCGGTTCCAGAAATTAGATCGGTACTTCCTGAATGATGTCCGCCATGTACGCCTAATTCTTCTGGCGCATAAATGCCTACATCAGGGTCAGTATTAGCAAAAGTTCCCTCTGAATTTAACGAATGAAACCATCCGTGTAACATCCAGAATTTAGCACTAAAGAGTTTATCTGATTCTGGGAATAGTTTAAAATCAACATTTTGTAAGCGTGAAACTGTTGCTTCGATAGGTACCCCTTCTTCAAATCCATATACTGATTCGGAGTTTAAACTTCCAAGTCCTGTCATCCAAAAGTTTTGATGGATATGCCAGTCATCAGCATTTAGAGTATTAAATGAAGAGGGCGGAAAATCATCTGCTGAGTCAACCATAAGATTTCCCAAAGGATTGTCTGGTGTTACTTCCTGTGTATTAGGTACACGTATATAAAACACAGCCAAAAGATTTCCGTCAAAATCGTAGTTCAAACCTACAGGACGTTTAATATCTGACTCTTTTGAATTTGCAATTTCAATAGCCAAAGAAGCGTTAAAGTAGTGAATACCGTGACCTTCTACTTCTTGGGTAAAAGGTATATAGCCATTGGCGATCGCATTTTCCAGACCGTCGGCACCATAATATTTCATGGTGGCTTGAGTCGCCTGGGCAATTTGTTGGTCTATAAGAGGTACATTTTCTCCTAGAGCATGGATTACATTTTCTATGTCATAGCTGTCTATTTCTCCATTAATATTTGTGTCGTATAAAGGATGATATAATTCGTCTCCCTCTACTGCTTCGTAACGAGCGATAATATCTCTGATATCGGCATTGTCTACATTACCGTCTCCATTGAAGTCGGGAACAGTCAATAATGGGGCAGCAGACTTGCTTGTTTCAGTATGATTATGATTGTGATTTGAACTATGATGTGAATGAGTATGAGTACTCATGGCTAATTCTCCCAATTAATTTTCGATCGATAAGTGCGCTACCGAAGCCGCCACTAATTTTCATCAAAAAATAAAAGGACAATTTTTAATTATCTAAAAAACTTGTCTTGTCTTGTTTCGTGCTAAAAGATCGATTAATGGCAGCTATTTGCCTTTAAAACAGCACTGAAAACTAAATACAGACTCTAGGCTATACCATAGATGTTTGTATTGTATTAAAATATACTATTTATTATAAATAATAGAAAATACAAAATATTACAGTAAACAAAAATCTTTACAAAAAATCAGTATAAACTTTTTTTATTTATTAATTTAAAATTGAAAATCAATGCCTATTTCAGTCGCGAAATAATTAAATGCATTTTTATCATCTCCAGCGCGATCGACATATCGTAACTGTCCGAAAATATCTAATTTACGACTAACTGGAATAGATACGCCAGATTTAATTTGCCAGGTAAAACGAGTATCGTCAGAAAAAACTAGGTCGAAATTATCTGCTAGCTCGAATCGAGAATCTAACTGAGATATACCAATTCCTGGACTGATATACAAAGAAACACCATGAGATTTATTCTCAAGCGGTAAGATAAATCTGGAATTTATAAATATTGCTGTCAAACCATAAGTATCAGCCGCCAAACTGGAAATAGTATCCGAACCTTCAACATCACCACCAAATCGACTAATTTCTAGATCGGTGGCTACATATTTATTAAATTTAATTCCAGCATAAATACTGCCACCAAAGTCAGTATTCAGAGAATCATCGTCAGGAAAAAATAAACCTAAACTTCCTCCAACATAGCCATCTATTCCTGCATTGATTTTTTCATCTTGCTCTAAATTTCTTCTAGTAGGCTGCTGTATATTTAGTTCTCGATTGTATCGTTCTTGGTAAATTTCTTGGTAGCGATCGCAGTCGGGGCTTTGAACTTTATATTGATAGGCATAAGAACTACAATATTGCTTATAATCTTCGTAACTTTCAATATCTCTAGCACTTGCAGGATTATAAATACCCAGCACTATGCAGCTTGCCATACCAGTTACTATGGAAGTATTTTTGAGACTCATTCTAAAATAGACTTATTTTTTGATTGCCTTGCTTATACTTCCCAGAAAATTAGTTCAAACGATCGAATATAATTTTGAATTCATTTGGTGCTGTAAAAGAAATTCATTAGTTAACGAGCGGTTTTTGGGCAATCGCCACAACCATTTTGACAATGATAAACCACTGATTTATCTATAATGTTTTTCTCTCGATCTGAAAAATTAGTTTGCCTGGATAAAAAATTAGCATTTAGTGCTGTATATCTTTAGTGGTAGTTAAATCGATGGTTAGTTCGGTTATTACGAGGGGATATTCTGACTTTAGATAGCTGGCTTTGTGAGAAGATGAGGATATAAATTAACTAAAGAAAACAAATAAAAAACATTTGTTTAGCTTAAATCAAGGAGGTTTGAAAACTTAAGTTAGCTAAATAGCTATCACTAGAGGAAAAAATTATGAAATTCACTACCGCAGCAATTTTGGGATTATTCGCTACACTAACTTTAGTCAATCCCGTCAAGGCAGAATCTCAACCAGCCGAACGGCTACTAAACACAGGTGAATGTAGAGGATGCGATCTTTCAGGAGCAGATCTACAAAATGCTCATTTAATTGGTGTAGATTTGAGAGATGCCAATTTGGAAGGTGCAAATTTATCTGGGGCTAATTTAGAAGGCGCAGATTTATCTGGTGCCGATCTAGAAGGAGCAAACTTAGAATCAGCTTTCTTAACTAACGCTATTCTCAGCCAAGCCGATTTGGATCGCGTCGATCTGACTGCTGCCACTATTCACGATGCTGACGTTGCAGGTGCATCTATGAATGATTTAAATCTAACCAACGCTCAAATTTCCAATACTGGAATTGCAGTCGGTGGAGAATAAATAAACTAACAAAAGCTAGCTGACTTGTGGTAACGACATAACTTAAATATGTCGAATACGCCGCGCTTATATTTCGAGCGTAATTGTGAGATAATCTGAAAAACCAAGAACTAAATTAACGTCAACTCTCTGAATCTTCATAACGATCGGTTAAGTTGGCGAAATTTTATTTTATAAAGTTTTCTTATTTTATCGGTCTAGCGCTCGATGCTTCCTCGCCAAGATATAGTTACAATTTTTTCTACTTTTGTTCAGTTTGACTGCGATCGCTTTAATAGTTGGGCAACCGATCCCCGTTTGCGCCGCAGTATGCAGCAACACCATTCACAAGTAGAGCGAGCTTCAGAAAATTTTTGGACAATATACTGGCACAAGCTTTGGCATCAACAACCACAAAGTATAGCCAAACAGCATTTAGCTGCTTATTTACAAGAGGTTTGCTACTGGTCGGCAAGTAAGACAATTACTGGTTTTAGCAATACTCAATATGGAGTTGCCGACTGTTTTCAACTGGCAATTTTAGAAATCGAGCGAGTTCTCAACGGTTTCGATCGCGAACGAGGGTTTAATTTAAAAAGCTATGCCAGCATTACTTTTGGCAATGTTATTCGCGAACTGTTGCGCCAAAAAAAAGAACTCGATATCTGTTCGGATTGGTCGCTGTTGCGAAAACTCAGTCAAAAGCGGTTAACCGAATCTTTGAGCAATGCAGGATTAGATGAAACAGCCATCGAACGCTACGTTTTAGCCTGTAATTGTTTGAAAACTATTTACGTTCCCGAACGAGCAAACTCGACACGCAAACTGCCAAAACCCCAACCAGAGACCTGGCAGGCGATCGCCGAATTATACAACCAAGAGCGACAAAAACTATCTTCTCCTGGAGACTCTGCTACAGCTGCAAGTATAGAAAAAGCGGTATTTGCCTGTGTTCGAGCGGCTCGCTCCTATTTATTTCCCAGCGTTACCTCAATTGACAAACCAAAGCCTGGGTATGATTCTGGAACTATAGCCGATAGTTTAGTAGGAGAAGTAGATGATTCTCTGTTAACTGAAATGATCGCTAGCGAAGAAGTTGCTCGTCGCAGCCAACAGCAGACAGACATCAATCAATTTTTAACCACGACTATTGAGGCTTTAAATGCAGAAGACCGCGAACTACTAGAACTTTATTACGCACGGCAGTTAAAACAATCTCAAATAGCCAAACAGTTAAACACCCAGCAATATAGCATTTCGCGCAAGTTATCAAAAGTCAGAAAAACGCTCCTCAAATCTTTGGCTGTTTGGAGTAAGGATACTATGCATATATCCCTAACCTCGGACATACTAAAAAGCATTAGCTCGTTATTAGAAGAATGGCTAGCTAGTTACTACAGCAAAGAATAAACGCTCGAAATTAACCAGGAGTCCTTCCGCCATGACTGCGATCGATCTTTTCAATCCCGCTCACCTAGTATTAGATTTTCCACAATCTATCTTACAGTCTGCTTGGACTAAAAGTCAGGCGACAGCTAATTCTAACAGTCGTTGGCAATCTTATTTTGATCGTGTTGTGCTAGCTGTTTTTTTACCCTGGTTGCGATCGGAAGCAGAAGGTATTGTAGTCGAGACTTCAACGAACAAAACTACCAGAGAAAGTATTTGGGAACTAGTTGGTGGTACCTCTATAGTTTATGGAGATGCCAAGCTGGTTTTGATTGCTTCGGAAACAGAAGATTTTAGTGAATTTAGAGTGGCTAGAGAGTGGTTAGATATTCCTGAATGGGTAGCAGATTACTACTTAGCAGTACAGGTAAATGTAGATGAAGGTTATCTGCGAGTTTGGGGATATACTACCCATCAAAAACTTAAACAAGAAGGAATTTACAGTCATAGCGATCGCACCTATTCTCTAACAGAAACTCAAATGATTGCCGACTTAGATGTGCTGTGGGTAGCAAGAGAGGTTTGTCCCGACGAACCAACTCAAGCCGAAGCGACAGTTATACCTGAAATATCAGCAGCACAAGCTAATAATTTAATTCAACGTTTGGGCAATGACGATATTATTTTACCGAGATTGGCAATTCCTTTTGAAATTTGGGCTGGATTGATTCAAAATCCCAACTGGTGTCAAAGTTTGGCTAATAAAAGGCGCGGGGCAATTTCTTCTTTTTCTGTAGCTCGATGGTTGCACAATGAAATATCTAATTTGTCAGAAGAAGTATCCAAACTAACAGAGTTGGGCTGGCGACAAATTCAGTTTCAACCCAGCGCGATCGGTGCTAGAGATGCAGCAACCGCAAGCGATACTGCTTTGGCTTTAGTCAAACAGCTTACGATTGAGAACCGTCCCTACGAACTAAAAATTATGCCTATAGTCGAAGAACGAGGAACGTGGCGGTTTGAACTGCGAAGCCTCACTTTAGGCGGTACGATTCCCAAAGGGTTTAAACTCAGACTACTAACTGAGGATATGCAGAATTTTCCCGATAACGAAGATGTAGCAATTGAAGCTGTAGAGTTACTTTACCTTGAAGTTAGCTTGGACTCTGGCGAAGGTTTAGTTTGGCAGGTAGAACCAAGTCCCGACAACGAGCGATCGGAAATATTGCGTTTTTGAAATACGAGCGCAACTTTGTTTAAGTTTTGTTGACAAGCTACAATCTGTTCTTTTTAATAGCTATCATATAGCGGTGAGAATAAAAAGATTAACGATAAAGTTTGCATTTCAGTATTGAGTTTTTCCGCGAAGTATTGAGCTAGTTCTTTTTCCGAGTAATCTTGTCTCTCGAAACACAACGATCGCTGAGAAGGCAACAAAAAACTTATGTCAATTTATGTAGGCAATCTCAACTATGAGATTAACAAGCAAGACCTAAGCGAAGTATTCGCTGAATATGGCACTGTCAAAAGAGTTCATCTACCAACAGACCGCGAGACAGGTCGTGTTAGAGGTTTTGGCTTTGTAGAATTAGAAAACGAAGCTGAAGAAGAAAAAGCAATTGCCACTTTAAACGGTGCAGAATGGATGGGACGCGAGCTAAAAGTCAATAAAGCTAGACCTCGTTAAGCTCATATATTAATCTAAATCACGCTCCTAAAAATGTTAGATTTACTCTGTCATTTTTGGGAGCTTTTTTGTTTTTCTTAATATCTTAAATAGAATTCTTATTTCTAAATAGTGTTACAATCCTCTCAGATGCTAGGGGTGCCTGATGCTGATAGTGGCTGAGATATACCCTCAGAACCTGATCTGGTTAGAACCAGCGTAAGGGAAGCTGTTTATTAAGGAAAAAATTAATAATATGAGACAAGAATGGGTCGCCAAGCGGCGCGGACAAGGCAACGTATCCCAGATGCACTACGCTCGTCAGGGATTAATCACCGAAGAAATGAACTATGTTGCTCGGCGGGAAAATTTACCCGTAGACTTAATCCGCGAGGAAGTAGCAAGAGGTAGAATGATTATCCCTGCTAATATCAATCATGTTAATTTAGAGCCGATGTGTATTGGTATTGCTTCTTCTTGTAAGGTAAACGCTAATATTGGTGCTTCTCCTAACTCATCAGATATCAATGAAGAAGTAGCCAAGCTAAATTTGGCGGTTAAGTATGGTGCCGATACCGTAATGGATCTTTCTACTGGTGGCGGAAATCTCGACGAAATTCGTCAAACTATTATTAATGCTTCTCCAGTACCCATTGGTACAGTACCGATTTATCAAGCTTTAGAAAGCGTACACGGCAGCATTGAAAATCTGGCTGCTGAAGATTTTCTACATATAATCGAAAAACATGCTCAGCAGGGTGTGGACTACATGACCATTCATGCAGGTATCCTGATTGAGTATTTGCCCTTAGTTAGAGATCGTCTGACAGGTATTGTCTCTCGCGGAGGCGGTATTATTGCCAGATGGATGCTGCATCATCACAAACAAAATCCTCTCTACACTCATTTTGACGACATCATCGAAATTTTTAAAAAATACGATGTTTCTTTTAGTCTGGGTGATTCTCTACGTCCAGGCTGCACTCACGATGCTTCTGACGAAGCGCAGCTAGCCGAATTAAAAACTTTAGGGGAACTAACCCGTCGCGCTTGGAAACATGATGTACAGGTAATGGTTGAAGGTCCAGGGCACGTACCGATGGATCAGATTGAGTTTAATGTTAAAAAGCAAATGGAAGAGTGTAGCGAAGCACCTTTCTACGTACTAGGTCCTTTAGTGACCGATATTGCCCCTGGTTACGATCATATTACTTCAGCGATCGGAGCGGCAATGGCTGGCTGGTATGGTACGGCAATGCTTTGTTATGTTACCCCTAAAGAACATTTAGGGCTACCCGATGCTGAAGACGTGCGTAGTGGCTTGATTGCTTATAAAATAGCGGCTCATGCGGCTGATATTGCCCGTCACCGTCACGGTGCTAGAGATAGAGACGACGAGCTTTCTAAAGCACGCTATAACTTTGATTGGGAACGTCAGTTTGAACTTTCTCTCGATCCAGAACGAGCTAGAGAATATCATGACGAAACTCTTCCTGCAGATATTTATAAAACTGCGGAATTTTGCTCGATGTGCGGTCCTAAATTCTGTCCGATGCAAACTAAAGTCGATGCCGATGCCCTAACCGAGTTAGAAAAGTTTCTAGCTAAAGAAAGTGCAACCGTAGCTCAAAGTTAATTACGCTGAATTAATGATTTGTATGTAAACGCTGTATGGTTTTGCTTACAGCGTTTATTTTTTTAAGGAATTTTAATTCATGCCTTAAATAAAGGGCATGGAATGCCCATTGCCAACCTCACTACTGCTGCTAACAGAAGTAAGAAACAAATTTTTCCTTTACTTGACAGTGTAAAACTCAAAATCCTCAAGCCAGGTAATCCAAAAAGAAGAGTTAAAATTTTAGCGGCACCCCATTGGTTACGACTCGAAAGAAAAGCGTTCTGCATTAAGAATTAAAGATATTCGTTCCCAATTTCCCAAACCAAGCTACCAAACCCAGAAAAATCGAGGTAGACCAATTAAAATATCTGTTCCCAGATTTAAACAAGAGTGGTGTTTTGCTTGGTATCAAAGAAAATATCGTCGCCTTGTCATTAGATGGGAGCGGCAAAAAGCTAATTTTGATGCCTTCTTATTTCTAGCTACTATCCACATTTGGATCGATCGATTATTAGTGGGATAGGTTCATAAGAAATAAAGATCGTAGAATCATACCTAAAGCCAGCAACGCCATAATCAAGTTAATAAATTTAATCACTATGTCTAATATCCAAAATCATGCAGTCACTATTGCTCCTTTAGACGAATACAATCGACAACTGCTGGCAAATGTTCATCCGCCTGAGTGGCAAAATCCCAACCCAGCCAGTTGCTATGACTTAGTTGTAATTGGTGCTGGTACCGCAGGTTTAGTTACTGCCAAGGGAGCAGCAGGCTTGGGTATTGGGGTCAAAGTAGCTTTAATTGAAAAAAATCTCATGGGAGGAGACTGTCTTAATGTCGGGTGCGTACCATCAAAATGCATCATTCGTTCTTCGCGCGTGGCAGCAACAGTAAAACAAGCCGAAGCTTACGGCGTGCGGTCGTCCAACGAGATCGATATTGATTTTGCTAAAGTCATGTCTAGAATGCGCGCCATTAGAACTAAAATCAGTCCTGTTGATTCGGCAGCTAGTGCTAAAAAGGATGGGGTAGATGTCTTTTTTGGCGAGGCTAGTTTTGCTGGCGACAATAAAATTACTGTCGGTAACCAAACTCTAAAATTTAAAAAAGCTGTAATTGCCACTGGAGCTAGAGCCGTAAATCCTCAAATTGAGGGTTTGGCAGAAGCTGGCTATTTAACTAATGAAACCGTTTTTTCCCTAACCGAACTTCCTCAAAGATTGGCAGTTATTGGCGGTGGTCCTATTGGTTGCGAATTAGCACAGGCGTTTAGGCGGTTGGGTGGTGAAGTTATTTTGTTGCATAAAAGTTCTCAAATTTTAAATAAAGAAGATCTTGAAGCTGCCTCAATGGTGAGCAAAGTATTTACCCAAGAAGGTATTAGTTTGGTGTTGGATTGCCAGATACAAAGAGTAGAGTTAACTGACGAAGGTAAAGAAATTTATTTTAGCAGCGGCGGTCGAGAAGATTCAGTTTTAGTCGATGAGATTTTAGCTGGTGTGGGAAGGCAACCTAATGTAGAAGGTTTGAATTTAGAAGCAGCAGGAGTAGAGTACGATGCAAAAAAAGGAGTAAAAGTTAACGATAATCTGCAAACTAGCAACCCTAAAATATATGCTGCGGGGGATATTTGCATGAGTTGGAAATTTACCCACGCTGCCGATGCCGCAGCTAGAATCGTCATTAAAAATACTTTATTTGCTCCTTTTGGACTGGGACAATCCAAACTTAGCAATTTAGTGATGCCCTGGGTAACTTATACCGCTCCCGAAATTGCTCATGTAGGAATGTACGAGCATGACGCTCGGTCTAAAGGTATAGATTGCAATACTATTAAAATCGATTTTGACGATGTAGACCGCGCTCTAGCAGACGGAGAAGCTGGGTTTTTTAAAATAGTTCATAAACGAGGTTCGGACAAAATTTTAGGAGCGACTATCGTAGCCAATCATGCTGGAGAAATGATAAGTGAAATTACAACTGCTATGGTAGGTGGTCTGGGTTTGAGCGATCTGGCTGCCGTTATTCATCCCTATCCCACGCAAGCCGAAGCCATAAAAAAAGCCGCCGATGCCTATCGACGTACTTTACTAACTGCCAAAACTAAAACTTTTTTAAGATTTTTGACCAAGTTATCTTAAACTGGCATCTAGCTTATTTTTCAATCGTAGCTGTAGCGATTGCCAAAGGTTTGCGGAGAACAAATAAGGCTAGTAATGCAAGCAGATGAACCGACCAATGAGCAATGACCAAACCCCAAATCAGGCAGGCAATCGACATTCCTACAGCCAATAAGCCATAAATTTCATAGTTAGTGCGTAGGTATAAAATTATGCTAACTAATGCGGCTGCAAATAATAAAATTGGAAACATGGGGATCGCCACTCTCGACCTCCTTTTTTAGTAAGGGAACAAAAAGTTATTTGGTAATTAGATAAATTATTTTTATATATTTTATTTATCTTTCTTATATTATAGTTCAGCCGTCGATTGAAAGTGTTAAATAAATAGCAAAATATTGATAACGACAAACTTCTTTGCAAAACTTTAAATCGTCTAGCGATCGTGTTAAATCTGTCGATCCCCATATATTTCATCTGTGGTTTTTAGCTTCGACACTCCCTCTTTATTTATCTGTTGGAGAGCAATTTCGGCGGCACGTTTTTGAGCTTCTTGTTTGCGTCTTCCTTTACCAATACCGTAAACTTTGCCATTAACTAGCACTCTTGCAGTAAACTGCTTGGCATGGTCTGGTCCTGTGGCATCAATAATTTCATAGGTAGGAGTCGTACCGCAATTTGATAATGCCCATTGCTGAAAGCGATTTTTACTGTCGATAAAAGTTTCTGTCTTTCCTCGAACGCTAGCTCCCAGATTGTAATCTCCCACTTGTTCTCTGGCTAGAGCGGTAAATATTGGCGTGACATAAGCGCGGACGGCATCTATCCCCGCATCTAAAAAATATGCCCCAATTACGGCTTCAAAAGTATCGTTGAGTAAAGAAGGATTACTTCTGCCACCCATTTTTTCCGCTCCTCTACCCAGGCGCATCAGTTCACCCAAACTCAACTCCGCACCGAGTTTTCCCAACTGTTTTTCGTCTACCAAACGCGATCGCAAGTGAGTTAACTGTGCTTCATTCATCTTTGGATAGAGTTGGTAGAGCATCTCTCCTACCAAAAAACCCAATACCGCATCGCCCAAAAATTCCAGACGTTCGTTATCTCCAAAAGTCCCAGAATTCTCGTTGACATAAGAACGGTGAGTTAAAGCCAGATCGAATAAAGCGCGATCGCGCAATATAGGAAGTTTGGGATTCATATTTTCAGCAACATTAAGCAATGAGCAATGAGCAATGAGCAGAACTACAATGAACAATTCTTTATTCAACAGCTAAACTCAGCAGTTAAGTCTAACTGCTTACTGTTCATTGTTCACTGTTAAAGTAACTTTTCCTATTGCTTTACCCGATTCTAACAGTCGATGGGCGGCGGCAACTTCTGCCAGAGTAAATGTATGGCGATCGACAAGGGGTTTTACCTGACCCTCATCGACAGCTTTTACCAATTGAGTCAAAATTTCTCCGTGATGCTCTTTACCAAGTTTATGCAGCATGGGAATTAACATAAACACTAAATGCAGAGTTAATCCTTTGGCATGAAGTAATGACAGATCTGGCGACGAACGAGCCACTGTAGAAACTACTGTTCCATTCAAAGCCGCTGCCTGAAACGCACTTGACAAATGGTCGTTACCAACAGTATCGAAGACAACATCAAAACCTTTGCCGTTGGTATATTCATCTATGTATGCTTCTACCGACTGTTGGCGATAGTTAATAACATAGTCCGCACCGAGTTGATTAGCGAGTTGGGCTTTTTCTGCATCGGAAACGGTAGCATATACCGTCGCACCTGCCCATTTGGCTAACTGTACCCCTAGATGACCGACTCCGCCAGTTCCGCCATAGACTAAAACTTTTTGCTGCGGACGCACTTTAGCGCGATCGATTAATCCTTCCCAGGCGGTAATCGATACTAAAGGTAAGGCTGCTGCCTGTTGCCAATTAAGAGATTTAGGTTTGCGAGCAATTAAGCTCACGTCGGCAACCATAAACTCTGCTAACGCTCCTCCATAACCTTTTACTCCGCCAGCGCAGCCATAAACTTCATCTCCTGGCTGAAATTCGGTAACATCTGTACCAACGGCTTCGATAACACCTGCCACATCTCCGTGTAAAACAGCAGGAAAATCTGGGGCAATTTGAGGAGCTTTGCCACTACGAATTTTACAGTCTACGGGATTGACGCTGGTTGCCATAACGCGAATTAACACCTGACCTAGATTAACTTCTGGCTGCGGTAGCTCTCTTGCTTGGAAAACATCAGGATCGCCAAACTGTTCGATTATATATGCCTGCATAGTTATTATTTTGTCTAAAAACTGCTTTGTAATTCTGCTGCTGCTTGTTTAAGGGGTTCGAGTAAACTAAGAGAAAGCTGAAATTTATTTAATCGATACTTTTTAGGCTCGGATGAATCTAAATTGAAACCATGATAATCTACTCCACCAGTAACCAATAAATTGTTAGCGCGACAAAACTCTCTTAATTTATTGATTCTAATTGCAGAATGATGGGGATGATATACCTCAATTCCTAACAACCCCCCAGCCAATAATTCTGGTAACACCTCTTCAAATTTACCACCGCGAAATAAATAGGGATGCGCCCAAACAGGTACGGCACCACAGTCTCGAAGTAGAGCAATACCTTCTATTACCGAAAATTTTTCGTAATGAACGTAGGCAGGTTTATCTTCACCTAAAAAGCGATCGAATGCTTCTTTAGTTGACTTGACATAGCCTGCTTCTACCATAGCGCGAGCAATGTGGGGACGAGCAATTGCCATGTTGCCCGACATTTCAGGTAAGGTAATGGGAAATCCCATTTCAGCTAGAATAGCTATCATTTCTGCGGCTCTTCTTTTTCTGCCTGCTATTCTTTCTGTTACGGGTTCGCTTAATAACTCCGCTTGAGGATAATAACCTAAAATATGCAGCGATCGCCCATTGTGAACTGTACTGAGTTCGATTCCAGGCACGATTTCTATCTGGTACGATCTAGCTGCCGTCTTAGCTTCATCCCAACCCGCTATCGTATCGTGGTCGGTAATAGCTAAAGCTTTGACACCAGCATTAGCCGCAGCAGAAACTAACTGTTGTGGCGTTAATGTTCCGTCAGAATAAGTAGTGTGAGCGTGTAGTTCGAGCATGGTTATTAGTGGCAACTATAGCAAAAGTCAAAAGTTAAAAGTCAAAAATCGCGCCCTAAGATGTTTAACTTGTTGACAATTGACAGAGCAATTATTGTTAAGCATTTATCGACTGTAGTGTTCACTGTTCTCTGTTCAATGATACCGAGGTGTCCTATTTCTTCTGTCTACTGCTATAACTACTAGTTTAATTAGATTGCGCCACAATTTGCCGTACTAGAGCGATCGCGTCTCGGGCGTTGTTAGCAATTAAGACATTTTCTGGAGACAAATTAGTAAAAAACTCCTTACTAGAAATATCTTCGGTTAGCAAAATGACCTTTTTACCGTTTTTTATGGCTAAAGCCACTTCAGAAGCCGTTCCCGCACCCATTCCGCAGGCAATTACTACCTTAGCAGTAAGCACGTTAATATTATTACGAGCATTTCCCAAGTCGGTAATAATAGCGAGATCTACAGCTTCGGAAATGTCTGTAGTATCTTTGCCAGGCAAGATCCCAATCGTCAATCCGTCTGAGGCTTTTGCTCCTTTACTAGCGGCATCCATTACGCCAGCTTTCCTGCCTCCAGTCAACAACACCCAACCGCGATCGGCAATTAATTTACCTAACTCATAGGCGTTTTTAATATCCAGGGCAGTGGCTTTTTCTCCCGCACCCATTACGCCAATAATTAATTTGGGCATAATAATTCAAAATTTAATTAATCTAACTAGCTACAGCAGTTTCGGGAGTAGTTTCATTGCTGGCATCAAGCAGGGGCAAAAACTTACGGATTAAGCCTACAGTAACCGCAGGCAGTTCTAATTGAGGGGTAAATCCGACATCATCTAAAGTGTACAAAATGCGAATTGCCTGGGGATTTAGTTCTGCCAAACGACTACCGACTTCGGGACCCGTGAACTTAGAAGACCTTCCCCAAATCAAGGCAGTAGGAACTGTTAATTGAGAAATATGCTCTGCCAGATCGAAACAAAGATCGCCTCTGACAAATGAAAGTGCCGCATATTCAGCATTGGGTTGTCGAGCCGACTGCAAGTAAGCTTCTACCATTTCTGGATAGACCCGATCTTTATTCGCAAACTGTCGCTGTTCGAGAAAACTGCGAATGCCAAAACTATTAGCAACACCAGTAGTGTAAAGGACGCGGTCGATAATTGGCGTACCTGCAAGTTGAGTAAAAAAGTTATCTTGATAATTGTTACCAAACTCTAATAAACCTGCTGCCGTAGTCAAAATTAACGACTTAAATAATTCGGGACGGGAGATCGCCACCTTAATCGTAAACGCTGCCGTCAATGCCGAACCAATTACCGTAACGGGACTAGTACAAGCTTTAGCAATAAATTCTTCAATAGTAGTAACGTAGTCTTCTACTTTATAGTCTCGCTCTGGATGTTCCGATCTTCCCCAACCCAGCATATCGGGAGCGACAATACGATATTCTGCGGCAAAAGCTGGATAAACCTTCGACCATTCATAAGCAGAAGAACCGCCTCCCAATCCATGCAAAAACACCAAACTCGGTCTTATATCGTTACTGTTGTCATTACTATCCCAAGGTTGTCCTTCATTAGTGTAATAAACGATTTCACCTAAACTGGTATTTAGAGATTTTTGCTCGAAACCTGGTGGTATAAACATAGCGATATCCTACTAACAATAAATGGTCACAAGCTAAAATATTTCTCGACCATCTTGTTTTAAGAATGTCTTAAAGCCGACTAGATAAACATCACCCCAAAGTCGTAGAACAATGAACAGTGAACAGTGAACAGTTGCTCATTGCTAAATGCTCATTGCTCATTGATTTAAATTGAGTCTATTGGTTTTGTAGATCGATGAGAATATTTTGTACTTGCTGATAAAAATCATCGCCGCGATCGTAATATTGTTTTAATTCGTTAAACCGATCTATAGTTAGGTTGTGTTCTCTAACAATTTGCCGCGATTCATTACAGTAACGCTCGGCAATTTGGCGAACTTGGCGATCGAGATCTTGAAGAGTTTCGGGTTGATTGCAGACGATATTGGGTGGCGCTCCAGAGATTGACGATTTAATTTCTTGATATGCCTTTTGTCTCAATAATTCCACTTCAAAACCCGCTCTAGCATAATTACGAGCTTCATCTTCGGTATAATCTCTTGCATAAGCGTAAGTAATGCCAGTAAGAGGAAAAGAGCGGACAGATACTTCTGGTATTAAGCCGCACATGATCCCCATTGCCGCCATAATGCCCGTAGTAGAAATACGAATTAAAATTTTACTTGAGTTACCAATAGACATAATCGCGAACACAAAAATTAAAACGGATTGCTGTATTATTTTGAGTTGTTTTTTACTGTATATGTTCCTGATTTTTGTTTTTGGCTAAAACAAAATTTAGAGATTTACCAAACCTCTACAAATCGAGGCGATCGATACGCCCTCAAAGTTACATCAAAAAATTTAAAGTGTCGAACTCTTTCTAGTTTTATTAAAAACCATTATAAGTATTAACAACAATACTAAGTACTAATGAAAAATGCTTTACCACCTTGATTTTCGGGTAGAATATCCAGCTACTATGAGTCAAAAAGATTTATTTACTATTTGGACGCAAGAAGCAGAAGCAGCTTTAGAAGCTAAAAAAGCAGGTACGATTGTAGATCTGTGGAAATGTGTCGGTACTCGTCGGGTTATTGCTATAGTCGATATTGATTCAAATGACGCTTTAGATACTCTGCTGCTCGATTTACCAATTATGAAAGAACTAGGTCATCACGTACATCTTGTCGTAACACCACTACGACCTTATGAAAACTATGCTGCCGATCTGAAAAAAAGATTATAACAGCAAAATTAATAATCATTGTTACTTGAGTTATTATAGATTCTGTCCTGAAAGTAAAAGCTAGAATAACGTAGATTCGTTCACAATTCTATTTTCATTTTTGGGTTGTGAATGACAGTTCATGGCATCTCTTGCAGTATTTCGATTACATCGAATAACTTTAAAATTTCGTATTTGCTAGGCTGCCAAGTAGGGCAAAGTAATGATAAAAGTAGTACCCACTCCTATTTCGCTTTCAACCGAAATAAAACCGCCATTTAAATCTACTGCTCTTTTAACAATAGGCAAACCCAATCCAGTACCTGGAATTAAACCTACATTATTGCAGCGATGAAAAGTTTCAAATAATCTGTCTTGTTCTGAGGGAGGAACCCCAATCCCAAAATCCCGAATTTGAAAAATTGCTCGTTCTGGTTCACAGCACAAATCAAAATTTACTTTGTTGCTGTTAGGTGAATATTTGATCGCATTAGAAAGTAAATTTTGCAAAATAAGCCTGAGTAACTTTTTGTCTAAACACACATTGTTTATATTTAATGGTTGCTTTGAAACGGTTTCGTCTTGTGGAAGGCAATTGCCGCCAAATTCTGAATAACTATTATTTTGAAACATAATCTGATGTGTCTTGGTAGTCAACTGCATTTCTTCGACTAATTCATAGCAAAATTGGAGCAAATTTACTTCGGTTGGGTTTAGCTCTAGTTTTCCTGCGTCTGCTTTACCTAATAACAGCACATCGTTTAATAATTCGGTCATGTGTTTGACAGAACTTTGAATACGGCGTAAGTGATTGAGCTTTTTTTCTTCGTTCCATTTGTAGCCATAGTGTTCGAGTAACTCGGTAGATGTCAATATAGATGTCAGAGGCGTACGTAGATCGTGCGATGCCATATTAACAAAGCGGCTTTTAAGCTCGTTAAGTTTCTTTTCTTGTTCTAAAGTATTGCGAATTTCTTGCTCTATGCGTTTTTTTTCGGTAATATCGCGAATAATCGCCATTAGTTCTCTAGCGTCACTAACAGCTATCCGAGCCTCGTAATATCGAGTTTCACCGTCAATTGACAAGTGATACTCGCAAAGCTGAACTTTCTGAGTAGCTAAAGCTGCGATGATACTATTCGTCATAACATCGGCTACTTCTGGAGGCAAAACTTCGTCTAGTCTTTTGCCAATAATGTCGCTCGTACATGTAAGAGGAACTCTAGTATCTTTAGAAGCTTTAAAATTGATTAATTTACAATCTTCACTAATCCGAAACATCCAATCAGGAATAGTATCGAGCAAGGCGCGATTGGTTGCCATGCTGGAGCGCAGTGCATCCTCAGATTTTTTCTTTTGCAGGATCGAACCTATTTGAGAAGCAACAGATTGAAGTAAGCGCAGCGTTTCTTCATTTTCTGGGCGATTGGCAAAATCAAAGAAGATAAATACTGCAACAACTTTCTCATCAGCAATTATAGGAACTCCTAAAGCAGTTTGTAGTTGTAATCGACTAATTGTTTTTTCTCTATGGGAAACTATCTCAATCATTGTGGTAGCAAGATCTTCAATCCATACTAGCTGTTTGGTAGCCCAAACTTGCCCTGGAATACCAACGTTGCTAGCAAAACTAATTTTTTGACTAATTTTTCTTAAAATAGCGATTTCTGATGTATTGCTAAAGTAAGCTGGACTCAGTTTAAGTTTGTTCTCTTTTAAATCTGGAATCCAAGCCTCAGCATAAGCCCAGCTAATATATTCACTTATTTCCTGTAAAGCAGAAAAAATTGCTTCGGTAAAGTCTTCAGCTTTTGATGCAGATTGAATAATTTGATGTAAGAAACGTATTTCGCGCTCTACTTGCTTCCGCCTAATAATTTCAGATTTTAAGTTTTGATTACTTGCGGCTAATTGTGAAGTACGCTCTACAACTCTATTTTCTAGATCCTCATGTGCTTTTTTAAGATCGTTTTCTGCTTGTTTGCGCTCGGTAATCTCAGAGAAATAACATCTAATTGTTTGGCTACTGGCAATTAGATGTATGGACTGCTCAAAAATTCGTTTGTCTACTGTAACTTCACGTACCGAAACGTCTTGCTCTGCTTTTTCTACCAGCGCAATTATTCCAGATAAAACTGGATGTTGCAATTTATTTTTTTTGATGTCTGGAAAATATTTTAGTGCGACTGGATTGAGATAAGTAATGTTACCTTTTAAATCCATTTCCACAATTGGCGCAGAAAACAGTTCGGGAATAGAAGCTAATCGTTCTAGAGAATTTTGAATGAGTTCTCTGCGTTCTTCAGCAGATATAGCTCCAGTTTGATGAGATGAAGATTTAGCTCTATCCGAACTAGACATCAGACAAGTAACTTCTTCATCTGGTACAAAATTATAATTATTTTGTTCTATAGAGATATTGTAAGTAGCGGTAATATCATCGGCAAAAGCAATGCGGTCGCCATCCTCTAAATCGTATGAGAGACAAACATTCCCATTGACTTTAAAACCGTTCGTACTGCGATTTCCTTGAGGATCGCCATCAATAATGCGAAACTGATAAGCGTTATTTGTTATGGGAATTCGGAGCAAAAAAGCATGGTAGCGAGAAATTTTTGTAGAATTTAAGACAATTGTGTTGCGAGGATCGCGTCCGATAGAGCAGGCTTCAGACTCTAGTTTAATAATACTTTTGCTTTTACCATCTTCAACAATCAAGAAATGTCTGGCGTTATCAAGATTATTAATTGACATTTAGCTTAAAATTTAAATAGACTTAATATACATTAAGATTCCCAAAAGCAACTGATAAATTACTATCGTCCGACAGGTTATTGATATACTGTTAAATTCATCCCAGGTTGCTTACGACTTGGAAGGAAAAGTCTCGGTCGTTAATAGTCAATGGTCGATCAAATGTGCTAAAGAGAAGAAAGTAATGAGATAAAATAAAAACAATCGCGTTTCCGATTACATTTTAGAAAGCATGCTTTTCTTGCTGCTTCTCCTCACTGTGTTTTTTTAAGCTTCTAAATCGATCGCTTTTAAAGTTTCCCCTAGCTTGTCAGCTATGCCCTCAATCCAGCGTTCATCTTGCTTGGTATAGCTGCGGGGCGCATTTGCCCCTAAGATCAAAACGCCATGTTTGCCCAAAGGCTGACAGATTACTCCTTGCGTATTTTCTGGTAGATAATCAAATTCAACTCTGCCAGGGTAGAGAGCTAGATTGACTAAATAAACGGGTTGTTGCTTGTCTAAAACTCGCTGTAAAATTGCCCCTGGTTTGACTGTGGCATTTTTTCCCAAAACACCGCGCCGCAATAAAGTTTTGCCTCGGTCGTATACGACTAGAGATCGCGTTGCCGTATTACTTAAAAGTAAATGAGAAGCCCAGGCTAGCTCGGTTTTAATTGGCTCGGAAAGTTCGGGGGCAAATTCTAACCCTCGTTCGCCAATTAAAGTTACCACATCTGGCGATCGCGGCTGAATCTGCTGCCAAATCAAGCCAACTAAAATCAATACTGCTGCTTCAATAACTCCCACGACATCTGAGCGAGCTTGTGCATCGGTTAGCCCAACACTTAGCAAGCGATTTATTAATAATAGTAGTCCTCCCAATCCGCCAGCAAAAATTGGTAACAAACGTAAAATGCGATTGGGATCGTTCATAAGTAGCAAGTAGTGAGTAGCGAGTAGAAAGTAGTGAGTAGCGAGTAAAAACTTTATGCTCTTGCCTGTTGCCTATTCCCCATTCCCTGTTCTCTAGCCCCTAAATTACTCTCTACTTCCTACTTTCTACTTTTTTTACTGTTCCCCATCTTCTAGAATACGCTGGAATAAGTAACCCGTTCCTCTAGCTGTAAGAATCAGTTCTGGATTACTAGGATCGTCTTCTAGTTTGGCACGAAGGCGAGAAATGTGAACGTCTACAACGCGAGTGTCTACATGACGTTCGGGAGTATACCCCCAAACTTCCTGCAAAATTTCCGAGCGAGAAAAAGGTTCTCCAGAGCGACTTACCAATAGTTCTAAGAGACTAAACTCCATACCAGTTAGTCGAATGCGTTCGTCGCCTTTGTATACCTGTCTTTTGTTGGTATCGATTCTAATCGAACCGACGTGAATTACTCCCGAACTAGGAATGCCTGGTGCGCCATCTTTGTCTACCCGACGCAAGACCGAACGAATTCTGGCTTCTAATTCCTTGGGTGAAAAAGGTTTGACTACGTAATCATCGGCACCCAACTCCAAACCCGTAATGCGATCGGCAACATCACCTAAAGCTGTTAGCATAATAATGGGGATATCTGACTCTTTACGTAGTTCCTGACAGACACCATAGCCATCCAACTTAGGCATCATTACGTCTAGAACTACCAAACTAGGTTCGCTGGTGCGGAAAGTTTCTAAAGCCTCTTCACCATCTGCTGCGGTAACGACATCATAGCCAATCATTGATAGGCGAGTTTCCAAAATGCGGCGGATACTAGCTTCATCATCAACAACTAAAATTTTTTCTTTATGAGTTTCCAAACTACTACTCTCTCCTTATTTAAAGTAAAATTTTTAATTTAGTTTCTGTTTTTTATGCTTGAATTTTAGACTACCTTTTTATCAACTAACTATTGAGGTCAGGTATTTATTCTATTGCAATTGCGATCGCTACCCCTGGCTTTTTTTAGATTGAATTTAGCTTTAAAACCATTTGAATTTTTCTGAGATTTATATATATATGTTTATTGTCCGACATTTAATCGATCTATCCAAGATATTTTCACAATATTTTTTTATAACCCTAGATTACGATGGCTAAATCCAAACAAATATATGTTTGTAGCGAATGTGGTGCTGAATACACTCAATGGTTTGGACTTTGTAAGGAGTGTAATGAATTTGGCACGATTTCTGAAGAACCAATAGAAGTTTCTCCTAGTGGCGGCTATAGTCGCGCTGGCTGGCAATCTCAGACTAGAGGAACTGCCAAAGCTGCAACCCCTGCTAAGCCAAGGGTATCGTTAAAATTTTCCCAAATTAATAATGACGTACAGGCTCGTTTTCCGTCGGGTTATGGCGAATTAGACCGAGTTTTGGGAGGTGGAGTCGTACCTGGTTCCCTGGTCTTGATTGGGGGCGATCCTGGCATTGGCAAATCGACATTATTATTACAAGTAGCCAATCAGCTATCTTATCGTTTGCCACGTATTCTATACGTTTCTGCAGAAGAATCGGGACAGCAGGTAAAATTAAGGGCATCGCGATTGGATGTAGATAAAACACCCGAACCAGTTTTAGTAGAATCTCGAAATAATGGTAACGGTAAGTTAGATAGGGCGAGTGAATTGTCAGAACCCGAAAGCAACCTCTATGTAATGCCAGAAACCGACCTGGAGGAAATTTTGCGGGAACTAGAATCTTTAAAACCCCAGGTAGCGGTAATTGATAGTATTCAAACTCTACATTTTGCGGCATTGACTTCCGCACCAGGATCGGTAGCGCAGGTAAGAGAATGTACTTCGGCATTAATGCAGGTAGGCAAAAGAGAAAATATCACCCTATTAATTGTCGGTCACGTAACCAAAGAAGGCGCGATCGCAGGTCCCAGGGTTTTAGAACACTTAGTAGATACAGTACTGTATTTTGAGGGCGATCGCTATGCTTCTCATCGTCTCTTGCGTTCGGTTAAAAACCGCTTTGGGGCAACCCATGAAATCGGCATTTTTGAAATGGCAGATAAGGGTTTGGTCGAAGTAGACAATCCTTCCAAGCTGTTTTTGGGCAACCGCGATGAAGTCTCCCCTGGTACCTCAATCGTCGTCGCCTGTGAAGGTACTCGTCCTTTGGTAGTAGAAATTCAGGCATTAGTCAGTCCTACCAGCTATACTTCACCCCGTCGTTCTACTACGGGTATCGATTACAATCGCCTCCAGCAGATTTTGGCAGTATTAGAAAAAAGAGTCGGCATTCCCCTGTCCAAACTAGATGCTTACGTATCTTCCGTAGGAGGATTGGGAGTAGGAGAACCCGCCGCCGATTTGGGAGTAGCGATCGCCATCGTTGCCAGTTTTCGCGATCGCATCGTCGATCCGCGCACCGTGGCTATCGGCGAAGTCGGTTTGGGAGGACAGGTAAGATTGGTATCGCAGATGGAATTGAGGCTTAAAGAAGCAGCAAAATTAGGCTTTAGAAGGGCGATCGTGCCTAAAGGACAAAGCCTACCTGACGATATCGGACTAGAGATAGTAGCTATTTCTAGAGTGATCGATGCTATCATCGCCGCAATTCCTTCAGAGCGATCGCCCGAATGAATTAGCGATCGCTTAAGGAGAACAATGCAATTTTTGCAATCGTGATATATTTTTTAAGAATAGTAACTATTATTTTACAAACGGCGATCGAATTAGAATTAATAAATATTTGAGGAGACTAAAAATATGAGTGAAGGATGTTTGCGAGTCGGACAACAAGCTCCCGAGTTTACTGCTACGGCTGTATTCGACCAAGAATTTAAAATTGTTAAACTATCTGACTATCGCGATCGCTACGTAGTTTTGTTTTTTTATCCCTTAGACTTTACTTTTGTTTGTCCGACAGAAATTATTGCTTTTAGCGATCGCTATAACGAATTTCAAGAGCTAGATACAGAAATTTTAGGCGTATCTGTAGATAGCGAATTTTCCCATCTAGCCTGGATTCAAACTCCCCGTAAAGAAGGCGGTATTGGTGATATCGAATATCCTTTGATTTCTGATATCAAAAAAGAACTTAGCACTGACTACAACGTTCTCGATCCAGAAGCGGGAGTTGCTTTAAGGGGATTATTTATCATCGACCGAGATGGTATTATCCAACACTCGACAATTAACAATCTTTCCTTTGGTCGCAGCGTTGAAGAAACTCTCCGTACTCTCAAAGCAATTCAATACGTTCAGGCTCATCCCGAAGAAGTTTGTCCTGCTGAATGGGTAGAAGGCGACAAAACCATGATTCCCGATCCCAAAGACTCAAAAGTTTATTTCTCTTCAACTAATTAAACTAGCCGTTAATAATAAAAATTGTCCAAAAACAGCTACTAGTTTAAATTAATGGCAATGAATCTAGATCGAATCGTTCCTTTTGGGCGATCGTTAGATGAATACAGACAGATGTTTGCTCTTACTTCACAAGAGCTTGCCAGCAAAAAAATTTTGGGGGTGGGTGATGGACCTGCTAGCTTTAACGCCGAAGCTACTCAAATTTCGGCTTGCATTACCTCAATAGATCCAATTTATCAATTTAGCGGTGCGGAAATTCAGCGCAGATTTGACGCTGTAGTAGATAACATTATCACTCAAGTTATTAATAGTCCCAATGATTGGGTATGGTCGTATCATAAATCTCCTCAAGCTTTAAAAACCAGTCGCATCCGCAGTCTTAAAACCTTTTTAGCAGACTACGAACGGGGCAAACGAACAGGAAGATATCAAGTTCGAGCTTTACCAAAATTAGAGTTTAGCGACCTCAGCTTCGATTTAGCTTTGTGTTCCCATTTGTTGTTTTTATATTCTCAACAGCTAGACCGCACCTTTCATCTAGAATCAATTCGCGAACTACTTAGGGTTAGCCGAGAAATACGAATTTTTCCCCTACTAACTCTAAATCTAGAATTATCTCCTTATCTTGAATTAGTAACTTTGGAATTTCTAGATCGAGGCTACGATGTCGCGATCGAACCAGTAGCTTATGAATTGCAAAAAGGAGCTAATTCGATGCTAGTCCTCAAGCATTGCGAATAAATAAACAACTGCAAATATTTGGTTTCGATAACCAAAACTACAGCTTTGGCTAGATACTCTATCAAACTATGTGGCTTTATATTTGCGATCGACCGCAATTAAGAGGAAAAAATTTTATGGGTTTTTTAAGTAAGCTATTCGGCAAAAAAGAAGAAGAAAAAGCAGCAAAATCGCCAAAGGTATCGGTTTCATCAGCCGCCAAGGAAAATTCTATTCCTCCAGAGAAAGTAGGATTAGACGGCAAATTTGATGAAAGCGGTTTGGCAAAGCGAGTTGCCAAAGCTTTAGATGATGCCAATATTTCCGATGAAGTAGGACTCTGGGTAGCTCAGTCAGGCAGCAAAGTCATACTAAAATATAATGAAGATGCTAAAAGTATCTTAGATAGAGCAGAACAAGTAGCTAAAGGTGTAGACGGAGCATCTGGGGTAGAAACTATGCCCAACGCCTAACTTTTAGTACGAGTCGGCTAATTAAATATTAATTTAAATACTAGAATGCCTCGTTGCATCTAGTTTTTTGTTTTTTGTCGATAGCGTATTTACGCTCGATCCAGTTCGGGATGGCTGTGGGGAGCTAAAGAACCATCTGGTAACAGGGCAATAGAAAAATAACGTATGCGAACTCGTTGAGCTTTGGTACGAGCAATATCCATTACGTCTCTAACTTTTACAGGCATTACTCCATTAACAGGATATGCCCACCACTCTCCTACCAGACAAAAAGGTTCGCAATAGCCATGCTCCTGACACCATCGCAGGCAAACTACTTTGGCAGCAGTTGTAAGATCGGGATATACAGTAGTTCTATCTATGTTGTTGTCCAGCACGATCGCCCCATAGATTAATCAGTAAGTAATGTGTAAGTATAAAATTTTTATTTAGAGTCAATACATAATAACTAAAAAGCCATAACGCAATCGCACTCTATCAAATTAAGTCAATAAAGAAAAAGATATAATATCTTTAGTTAATAGTTAATATTGCCTAAAAACTGCTTCATGCCCGTAGAACTTCAAACCGAAATCGAACAAGCCGTAGCCAGCCGTCGTAATTTTGCAATTATTTCCCACCCCGACGCAGGGAAAACCACCTTAACCGAAAAATTATTACTCTACGGAGGCGCGATCCACGAAGCGGGTGCGGTAAAAGCCAGACGAGCGCAGCGCAAAGCAACTTCAGACTGGATGGAAATGGAGCAACAACGGGGTATTTCGATTACCTCGACTGTATTGCAGTTTATTTATAACGACTATCAAATCAATTTATTAGATACCCCAGGACACCAGGACTTTAGTGAAGATACCTACCGTACCCTGGCAGCAGCAGATAATTCAGTAATGTTAATTGACGTGGCAAAAGGTCTGGAGCCACAGACGCGCAAACTATTTGAAGTTTGCCAGATGCGATCGCTGCCAATTTTTACCTTTGTTAACAAGCTAGACCGCCCTGGACGCGAAGCATTTGAACTAATCGACGAAATCGAACAGGAACTCGGACTACAAACTTATGCCGTCAATTGGCCTATCGGTATGGGCGATCGCTTTAAAGGAGTGTTCGATCGCCGCAAACGACAAATACACTTGTTTGAGCGTCGCGCACACGGTAGTAAAGCCGCACAAGACTTGGTTATCGACCTTGGCGATCCGCGCATCGAAGAGTTTTTAGAACAAGACCTCTACTATCAGCTAAAAGAAGAATTAGAAATTCTCGACGAAGTCGGCTCTGACTTTGACTTAGAACAGGTACAGGCGGGAAAAATGACCCCTGTATTTTTTGGCAGTGCCATGACCAACTTTGGAGTAGAGTTATTTCTAGAGGCTTTTTTAGAATATGCACTACAGCCAGAACCCCACAATTCATCTATCGGAGAAGTCGAGCCTACCTATCCCGAATTTACGGGATTTGTATTTAAGCTTCAGGCGAACATGGATCCCAAACACCGCGATCGTGTAGCTTTTGTCCGTGTCTGTACGGGGAAATTTGAAAAAGACATGAACGTACAGCACGCCAGAACGGGTAAAACGGTGCGTTTATCCCGTCCTCAGAAGCTTTTCGCGCAAGGTAGAGAATCATTGGATGAGGCATATCCAGGAGATGTTATTGGTTTGAATAATCCTGGGGTATTTGCGATCGGCGATACAATCTATCAGGGTAAAAAGCTAGAGTATGAGGGCATACCTTGTTTTTCTCCCGAAATGTTTGCCTATCTTAAAAATCCCAACCCTTCTAAATTTAAACAGTTTCAAAAAGGTATTAAAGAACTGCGAGAAGAAGGCGCGGTGCAGATTATGTATTCTACCGACGAATTCAAACGCGACCCGATTTTGGCAGCAGTAGGACAGCTTCAGTTTGAAGTAGTCCAGTTCCGCATGAGTAGTGAATATAACGTAGAAACTAAATTAGAACTATTACCCTATAGTGTGGCGCGTTGGGTTGAAGGCGGGTGGTCGGCTTTAAAGAAAGCAGGCAGAATCTTTAATGCGATCGCTGTTAAAGATAACTGGGGCAGACCTGTATTACTGTTTAAAAATGAATGGAATTTACGTCAGGTACAGCAAGACCAACCAGATTTAAAGCTTAACTCTACTGCACCTGTAGGCGCGGGTTTAGAACCAGAGAAGGACTGATAAATAAATACTGAATTGTTAATTTAATTCAATTTAAAGCTTTTTCGCGAATGTAGATGAGGCTGGTATTTTCAAATGCTGCTGACTCAACTTTACTTTCGGGAACGGGAAGAGCTATTTCTCCGAGCAAAGCTTGAGTACGAAGTCGATTGCTTATTAGTTCGAGACTTATTTCCAGACCGCCAATGTCGGCAGAATCGTTCACACTCCAGTATTTTGATTCTAAGAAATTACTTTTGTTTGCCTTTGAGATCGCGCGAGGTTGCTTTTTAATAGTACGCATTTTAATTTACCTAACTGTTTAAACTTAGAAAATTATAGTATTCGATTTCCTGAAGTGATTTGCCCTTATTTAAAACTAAAGTTGTGTCATGCTCTTGACGAGAATGTCTCAATGCTGTCAAATTTTGCTTGATGAGGTAGCTTTTTAAATATTCCAAGCTTTAGGCTTCAGACATAACTAATGTGAAAATTGCTATAAGTTGGCAACGTCGCGATCGCTCTTTAAAAGCTCGAACTACAAATTTATTTTTTTGCCACAGAGTTTTGATTAAATTGACACTAAATCGACATATATGCTCCATAAACTAATAAATGTGCGGATTTACAAGGAAAAAAGCTATATTTAAGCCAAACTTCTTCATTTAAAGCAGATTAACTAATATAAGAAGAACCGCTTAATATTAAATTTTGTTAGAGCTTCAATTTCCTTGGTTAAACCACTTCTCTTTTATTGGAGCTTAATAACCATGTCATTCAAACTTGTTCCATTCGTTCCCATAGCAGCAGGTTTGGCTATTCTAGCCACTCCTCTAGTTGCTTCGGCACAAACTAATATTTCTGGACGAGAAAATAACTATTCCCAAACAACTGTGCCTCATAGCTATCCCGATACAATTAACCCCCAAGATTCAACTGACTATCCCGTCAATACTCCTCAAGATTCTTTTGACTACGAGAAACCAGTCATACCACAAAATCAAAACTACACCAATTCTAGTGAAACTACTGAGCCCATAGTTCCTAATTACGTAGGATTGGGTGGTAGTAACCGCGGTATAGCTTTAGATTCCAAGTTTGCTTTAAGCAACCGTTTTTCTATAAGACCGATGGCAATTGGCGATTTAGATTCAGACAATCAAAATGGAGATTTTACGGTGCCAGTTACCTACGATTTTCAGCCAGTTTTTGGTAACAAACTTCAGCCTTACGCTGGCGCGGGATTGGGTGGTAGTACCGAAAATGATGGTAGCGTCGGCGGAGTTATAACTGCTGGTGTAGATTACCCAATTAATAAACGTTTAACAGCTAACGCCAACATCAATTACGATGCTTTTGGCAATGATGATACCAATGCTGTAGTCGGTGTTGCTGCTAATTTCAACGGTTAAAAATTTAGAGCGCATTATGCGATAAAAAGGTCTTCTATATGAAGACCTTCAAAGAGCTACCTCGATCTAATGCTAAGTGTTCAAAGGTATTATAATTAAATTACTAATGTGGCTAAAAATATCCCAATTAAGATTAAAGGTTCTTCAGTTATAAGTATGCCAAATGTTGCTGATGATGTGTTAGATTGCTCTATCCATAATTCAACTATTTGAAAACCATTGCTAAAAACTAGCTCAACCATTTAACACTCGCTGATACACCAAAAATCACTAAAACTAGTTAACCTTTATCCTGCATTCCATCTAAAACTGGTTGATGACGATGGGAATTCTGAGCCAAAATACCGTACTTGGGAGCAAATATCATTGCAACCATAAACAATACCGTTAACAGTACCACGATCGCGCCACCTGTAGATACGTCAAAATGGTAGCTAAGGTAAGTTCCACCTACGCAAGAGAAGACGCTGGTAGCAATTGAAATCCATAGCATACGGTCAAAGCGGTCTGTTAGTAAATATGCCGTCGAGCCAGGGGTTACTAACATGGCAATAACCAGAATAATACCTGCGGTTTGCAGAGCGGTGACAATGGTTAAAGCCAGTACCGAAAGCAAAGTATAAAACATAAGCTGGGTGTTTAGACCAATGGCTTTGGCGTGGTTGGGGTCGAAACAGAATAGCAACAGGTCTTTGCGGCGGATCGTAATTATTACCAGAGTGATAATACCTGCAATTAAAGTTTGAATGATATCTTCTTGAGAAATACCCAGCACATTACCAAATAGAATGTGAAACAGGTCGATGTTGCTGGGAATTTTGGTAATCAACACCAAACCGAAGGCAAAAAAGCCCGTAAAAACTACGCCAATAACTGCATCTTCTTTGAGACGAGTTTTTGATTTGATGTAGCCAATGGCAACAGTTGCCCCAAACCCAAATAGAAAGGCTCCAATAGCAAAGGGAATGTTTAGAGCATAGGCTACTACTACCCCTGGTACGACCGCATGAGAAACCGCATCTCCCATAAGCGACCAACCTTTAAGAGTAATATAGCAAGAAAGTACCGCACAGACTAAACCCACAAAGGCACTAACCCAGATTGCCCGAACTAAAAAAGGATACTGTAAGGGTTCGATCAGCCAGTCGATAACGGGAATGGCAACCATTATATCGCTCATTACTCTACCTCAGAGTTTTGGTATATATTCAAAGGATAACCGTCGAAAGTCATGCTGATATCGAGGTTTGGAGTTACTGTTGACATGATTTTATTACTGCTTGCCAGTGTTACTACCCGCTAATAAGCCATTGGTAATGGTACGGGCATCGTATTCGAGCAAATCAATAAAGGTGGGAACGGCTCCTTCTTTATTAGAAAGGGAATCTACATAGAGGTTGCCCCCAAAATTTGCCCCCGTTGTTTGAGCCACTTGTTTTTGTCCTTCATCGCTGACGGTAGTTTCACAAAAAATCGTGGGTATATTATTAGTTTTTACTTCCTCAATTACCCTTTGTATCTGCTTGGGAGTATACTGCTGTTCGGCGTTTATAGGCCAGATATAGATTTCTTCCATATCATAGTCGCGAGCCAGATAAGAAAACGCACCTTCGCAACTTACTAAATACCTTTGCTGTTCGGGTACTTTACTTAAATCTGCCTCTAGCGTTTCATCAATGGTGCTGAGCTTTGCGCTGTAGGCTTTGGCATTAGCATTATAAGTATCGGCATTTTCGGGATCGAGTTTGACAAAGGCTTGACGAATGTTCTCCACGTAAACTAGCGCGTTGCGAGGGGACATCCAGGCATGAGGGTTGGGTTTGTTAGTGTAAGATCCTTCAGAAATTGGGATTGGCTCGATACCTTCTGTTAATAATGCCGAAGGGACACCCTTTACATTACCTAAAAACTGCTCGAACCAACGCTCCAAATCCATACCGTTGTAAAGAATTAAGTCGGCATTCTGGACTTTAACAATGTCGCTGGGTGTGGGTTCGTAGCCGTGAATTTCCGCACCGATGCGCGTAATTGACTCTACATTTAGCTTATCCCCTGCTACGTTTTGAGCAATATCGGCTAAAACGCTAAAGGTAGTTAAAACTTTCTTTTTATCAGTTGATGAGTCACTGGCAACATCAGTGGTACTGGTACTGTTCGAGCTAGCTGTTGACGAAGTTTGCTCTGTTCCATCACAGCCTGTAAGCCACATACTTAGTGTGATGCTAAAAAACAAAATAATGCTTCGCCTGAAAAAAGTTTCCGCCATATAAAAAGTAAGTGACCCTCGATTTCATCATTATATCGTTTTTTCATATTTATCTCATAATTGACTTTTCGTAGAATTTTTTTATTTGGTCATTTAACGCGAACTAATTAAACTAAATTTATAATTTACGATGCAAAGTAAAGTGTAAAGTGATTTCGGCTTTAAACTAGAACTAATCTTATGGATAGCAATTCAAAAACTGGATTATAAGCAAATTGAAGCTCAAGATATTAAATTAATTATCGTCGATCCCATTACTGAGCTTTGTTCGGAACTACAAGAGAGATTTGCACAAATTGAATCTGTTTTAGTTATAAACGACCGCTTTGAAAATATTCCAGAATATGATTGTATGGTCAGTGCTGGTAATTCTTTTGGCTTGATGGATGATGGAGTAGATTTAGCTATTATCCGTTATTTTGGAATAGATTTAATGGATAAAGTACAGGAATACATCATTAGAGAATTTCGTGGCGAACAACCAGTAGGTACTTCATTTATTATTGAAACAGGACATCCTCAACATCAAACGATATCGCATTATCAAACATCTTTTGGTTCAATTACGAGTTGAATTCCCGCTAAAATCTGCTCGATTCTTACCTTACTTAAAGTTCCAATTTTCTGCTGTAGCTGTTCTTTGCTAACAGTAAAAATCTGCGATACGTTAACGATACTCTGTTTGGGCAAATTAGCCTCGTCTTTTTCTAATAAAATATTTCCTGGTGCATTGGCTCTTTTTAAATTAGAAGTTAAAGCGCAGACAATTACAGTAGCAATGCGCGACTGATTAAAAACATTATTTTGAATAACTACATGAGGATGACGATAAGCGGACTGTGCGCCAATAGGTTCGCCTAAGTCTATCCAATAAATATCGCCTTGTTTGATTACCATTCTTCAACGACAGACTGGTGAACGGACTTCATCTGTCGAGTCAGTTCGATCTCATCGGCTGAGTCTTCGCAATACACAGCGTCCAATTGCGCTAACATCTGTTGATTTTGATGGCGAGAAATAAACTCTGATAAAGCAAGTTCAAATATTTGACTGCGGGAAGTCGATAGCGATTCTGCTAGTTTGTCAGCATTTAACAATACTTCCTCTGAAAGGGATACTGCGGTTTTGACTTTAGCCATTTTTTAAGTTTTACCAATAATTATACTTTTAATTATACTATTTGGTAATTAAGCCTCGATAGAAAGATTAAAAAATCCGAATTTCTCTGAATTCACGACTTTTAATACTTAGCTGTTAACAACTGATGCCTGTAAGAAGTGTATTGCAGCCAAACGAGAATTGCTACGTTAGTATTCGATGATACAGTGAAAAACTTTGACCTGAACGTAAATAAAATTACGACTGTCTTGTACTAAGTATCCCGTGTACGAATTAGGTTCGGCTTTTTTAGATCCGACTCGGCTGTTATTCGAACTGCAAAACATCAATCGGTTAAATCAAAGTTTGGCAGGCAATCTCGAACCAGAAGCGATCGCCCGTCGCATAACTGATGGTTTGGTAGATAATTTTGACTGTGCGTTTGCTCGTATTTGGCTAGTAGACAGCGATCGCAACGCACTAACCCTGGTAGCCTCATCGGGAATGTATACCCGTCTTGATGGTGAATTTGCCAAAGTGCCAATGGGCGCCTATAAGGTAGGCAAAATAGCGCAACACGGTATTCCTTTTTTAAGCAATCAGCTAGCGGCAGAATCATGGGTTAAAGATCGGCAGTGGGCAATTGCTAACAATCTTTGTGGTTTTGCAGGTTTGCCCTTAGCAATAAGTGACAATACAGAAAAAATTGCCGATCGCGTCATTGGAGTACTGGCAGTTTTTAGCCATCAGCCAATGAATGCAGAATTTTTAGAAGCCTTAAGAATTCTCTGTAGTTCGGTAGCTGTAGCGTTAAATAACGCTCGATTGTATCGCCATAAATCACAGGATATTGACTCGGAATCTCTGCTAGATACGCCACTTTCAGAACAAATATCAGAAATTTTGAGCGAGGTGCGGTTAACTCTGGTAGGTACAGAACAATCTCTAACTATTTCAGTTAACTATATCTTGCTACGCACCGCAGAAATCCTTAAAGCCAACAAGTGTAGTTATTGCCGTTTGACTTATGAAGGAGATCGCCTGTGTTTGGAGGCAATGTCGCTTTCAGAGACAAATTTTCAGCAACAAGCAGCTTGGAAAAACATTACTTTAGTAATTACTAGCATGGGGGGTGAAGTACAAACTGCCAAATCCGAACGTAATTTAGTCAGGTTGAGATTATTTATCCCCTACACCTACAAATCAAAAACAGAGTCTTCTCTTTCTCATCGAGAACGAGAAATCGTGCAACTTCTAGCTGAGGGACTGCGCGATCGCGAAATTGCTCAAAAATTATTTATCAGCGATCGCACCGTCAAGTTTCACGTTAATAATGCCGTAAATAAGCTTCAGGCTCGTACGCGCATTCAAGCTATATACAAAGCATATTCAAAAGGTTTTTTGGGTCTATAAATTATGTAGAATCTTACGGTAATCTAACTAACACTCTAATGTCTTCAAGTGATAAATATGCTTTGGCACTGCATACTACTACGCCCTATTTAGGTATAGCAATCGATAATCGTCTGGGCGATTGCCGAGAACAAACCTGGAATTTGGGACGAGATCTATCATCGCACTTACACCTATATCTTCAAGAAATGCTGCAACCGCAGACTTGGCAAGATCTTAAATATGTTGCCGTTGCTAGAGGACCTGGAGGCTTTACGGGAACTAGAGTGGGTGTGGCTACTGCTCGTACTATTGCCCAACAGCTAGACATTCCCTTATTCGGCATTTCTACTTTAGCCGCTATAGCTTTTGCCGCCGTTAAAAATTACAACTCTAATAAGCTTTTGGCAGTTCAAATGCCAGCCAGACAGGGACAATTGTTTGTAGCGATATATCAATTCGACTCTAGCCACACTTTGCAGGTACGGCTAGCAGACACGACAATGACCCTAGAAAACTGGCAAGCAACTTTAGCTAGTTTGACCGAACCATACCAAACAATAGAAGCTCCAGAAAATTTGGCAACTACCGTCACTGCACTGATAGAACTAGCAGAGCAACAATGGCAACAGCAAAAATTTTCTTATTGGTCGGAAGTCATACCTTTTTACGGACAAAGTCCAGTCTAAAGAGCGATTAGTTTTTAGATCTTTATTAAATAAGTGTCAAAATGTAGAAGCGTGTCGAGGCAGCAAACAGGCTCGACTGCGATTTATAATGTAACTCCTCGCGTCCAATTCGAGCAGAATGACCTCCAATCTTATCACCAAACCGCAATTAAACGCTCCTACAGTTGAAAAACTAGATAATGGTTTGACTGTAATTGTCGAACAAATGCCAATCGAAGCAATAAATCTCAATGTCTGGCTTAATGTTGGTTCGACTAGAGAAACTGACGAAATTAACGGCATGGCGCATTTTTTAGAGCATATAGTTTTTAAAGGCACTCCCAGCCTGAAAATGGGAGAGTTCGAGCATTTAATTGAAGAAAGAGGGGCAGTTACCAACGCCGCTACCAGTCAAGATTACACTCACTATTACATTACTACTGCTCCTAAAGATTTTGCCGAACTAGCACCCCTACAGCTAGATGTAGCTCTAAATCCCAGTATTGAAGATGAAGCGTTCGAGCGTGAAAAATTAGTCGTTTTAGAAGAAATTCGCCGTTCGGAAGATAATCCTAGCAAACGTACTTTCTATCGTTCGATGGAAACTTGTTTTGAGACATTGCCCTATCGCCGTCCCGTATTGGGTCCCGCATCGGTAATTGCCAACATGCGATCGCAACAAATGCGCGATTTTCATGCTTCCTGGTATCAGCCTCAGTCAATGACGGTAGTAGCGGTAGGCAATTTACCCGAAACCCAGCTAATCGATATTATTGCCAAAGCCGCGTCAGAAACCAAAGCCGATACTAATATTGTTGAAACTAACTATCGTCAGGAACGGCAGCAAAATTCTAGATCTTTAGCAGCAGAACCTGCTTTTAAAGAAATAGTGCGTCGCGAATACACCGATGAAAATTTACAGCAGGCGCGACTGGTAATGATGTGGCGCGTACCTGGCATGATGGAATTAGAAGCAACTTATGCTTTAGACGTGCTATCGGCAATTTTAGGACAGGGTAAAGTTTCGCGTCTGTTCAGAGACTTAAGAGAAGAAAGAGGTTTGGTTTCGCAAATTGGCGTTAGCAATATGACTCAAACCTATCAAGGTGTATTTTATATCTCAGCGCGATTGCCAGCGGCAAATATTTCCGCAGTAGAAACAGCAGTTGCCGAACATTTGCAAACAATTTGTACCGCAGGTGTTTCCGAACCAGAAATTGCTCGTATTCGTACCCAAGTTGCCAACCGTTTTGTCTTCGCCAGCGAACGACCGAGCGATCGCGCCAATCTTTACGGTTATTATTATTCTCAACTGCAAAGTTTGACTCCAGCCTTAAATTATCCCGATCGCGTCCGCACCGTAACCGCAGAAGATTTACAGGCAGCAGCACAAAAATACCTCGATCCCCATGCTTATGGTGTTGTGGTAATGAAACCTGCATAACTGGCTGCGAACTAATTCAACAATGAATAGTGAACAGTTAACAATGTTTACCGCTCCGTTGCTCATTGCTCATTGCTCATTGATAACTGCTAAGTTCGCATAGTTCTAGCTTATTTATTAGTCTGTGGCTATTTTTTCTTTTTTAGACATTTTGTCTTTAATCGACTGATAAACTATCTTATCTCTCAATTTTTCTTCTTTCAATTTCAATTTTAGAATTTGTACTTGGCGAATACTTAAATTTTCTCTCTCGCTATCTGCCAAGCAATGTAGAAAAAATAATTGATGTTTGCTCTCTGGTAAATATGACATTTTTACCTCCTATGCTAAAAATTTGAAACGATGAGGAATAGCCTCGAACTTATTTTTAATTTTGTTCGTTAGCGAAATAGGCATAAGTGCCGATGGTAACAGCTAATAACCAGCCCAAAAACAAAACGCTTGCTAATATTGTTGTCACAATTTTGCTCCTCGGCAAACAGCCGATCGAGTACATCCACAATCTAGCAGCTATGTCTAGCTTTTTTGATGTTTTTTAATAAATACCCAAAATTGTCACATACAGCAACAACATTCTCAGACTGGTAAAGATATTGATAGTTAAGCATTACAATCCTGGGATCGCCAACACTTGACACCTGGGGAAGGTTAGACGCTCTATACTATAGCTCGCTCGTAATGAGAAATAGACCGTACAGATCGCACTTTATGAGTTGGGGATGATAATCAATTAATCTAGCGCGATCGCCTTATTGCCCATTAAATTAATTGAATAAATTAACAGCAGATTCAATCTAGACCCGATCGCTTGACTTTGTAGGGTATCTCCTCAATAGGTAGGGAATCTCCATCGAGGTTGTTGTAAATTAACTGAAGCCGTCGTTCCCCTGCATATTTGACTAACTTACCACTATATAGTTCGGCTTTAGTTCCCAAGCTTTGAATCCGTACTTTACCCCCAAATACCGTAGCTCTGGCTAAATAGATTACTAAATCGTCTCTTGAGGGACGATTGACAGTGGTGCTGGCGGTTAAATGAGCGACCCCTCGCTCGTCTATTTCCTGGGTCATTGCCATTGCCGTATTGCGAATGCCTCGAATCGCCACAATTGCCGACGCTACTGCCATTGTGATGTCTGTACCATCCTCGGTAAAAATTTTTTGGTTGGAAAGATATTGAAAATTTCGTTCGCTTAAATCGTCACGAATACGCTGATGGATTGTATTGTGAGGATGATAGTCGGTTAATGCTCCGACAATCGCACCACAGGCATTACGAGGTTCTCGCCAGGGAGATTCGCGAGTTTTACCATAGATGCGTTTTTCTCCTTCCTCCAAACGACCAACATGAGTTTTAAGATCCGTTGCCACCAGGACAATCGATTGGGGATTTCCCTCATATAGTCGGCGGCGTAGCAGTTCGTCTAGCTGATGGGCAACGGTAACGTGTGCCAGAGTCGCACCGTTGTCCGTGCCGCCACCTGCGGGGAAAAAAGCTTCAAGTTTGAGTTCGCCAATTTCCGAAAGAGTAGCAAAACGAGCCGCCACTACATCGCGATAGCGTTTGGTAACTTCTCCCTGATGGATGCGATCGCCACAGTTGGTATAGGCTAAGGTAGTAACTACGCTAGGCAAACTCAAATCCGCCCCACAGGCGTGCATATCGGTAGGATGAGATGCCGCAAACTGAAGTTCGTCCCGTAGCAACTGCAAGCCATTAATCAAAACGTAGCGATCGCTGACAATTTCGTTGAGATAGTTGTGATATGCCGTTCTTTCCATACCAAAGCTAGCAGGAAGACACCAAAAGCGATCTATTCTGGCATAAGTTGAGTCGGCATCAAAAGGAAGAGACATAAACTTTTAAAGCATCGGGAACAAGGAAAGTAGAGGAGCAGGGAAAAAAATAAATCCAAGTACGAGACAAACTTTTTTTGCACCTCTATCCTTTAGTACCACAGACAATTTTAATTGTCTCTACTTACTTATTGATAATTGTTTGGTGAATTTATGAGCGCGTTTTCCTTCGATTGTTAAAGGAACGCCATTATGAGGGGCGACTGTAGCACCGCGACGTTTGGGAACTGAGGGATGTTTACTAGCTAAATCCAATTTCCACTCGGTTAAAATCTTAGCCAAAACTAGTTTCATTTCTAGTAAAGCCAGAGCATAACCGATACAGCGGCGATTTCCTCCACCAAAAGGCAAAAACTCATAGGGGGAATACTGTCTTTCTAAAAACCTTTCTGGTTTGAATAGATGGGGTTCGGGGTAAAGATCTTCGCGTCGGTGAGTTAGATAAATTGCGGGAGCCAACATAGTTTCAGGGGAAATTTGATAACCCATAATTTCTACGGGCATCTTAGCTATTCGTAAAAAAGCCATAAAAGCGACGGGATAAATCCGCAAAGTTTCATTACATACGGCAGTTAAATAGGGCAAACGAGAAATGGCTAAGGGATCGATATTGTCATCTACACTATCTAATTCGGCTAATAACTTTTGTTTGACTTCGGGCTGCTTGTGAATCCAATATAAAGCCCAGGCTAGAGCAGTAGCAGTGGTTTCGTGMCCTGCCACTAAAAGAGTCATCATCTGGTCTTTAAGCTCGATATCGCTCAAGCCTTGTCCCGCTTCGTCGCGAGCCGACATCATCAGACTGAGAACGTCTTGTCCCATCGCTTCTGGGTTGTTTCTTCTTTGGTCGATTTCGGCTTGCAATAGATTATAAATTTCTCTTTTGCACCGCACGACTTTACCCCAAAGACTCCACTCACCTAAATCCTGTTGTAAGAGCGGTAAAAAAATTACGCTAGCTTTGAGAGGCGAACCAGTCAGATCTAATAATTTGATTAACGAAGGTTTGATTTGCTTATAACGTTCTCCTTCACTCAAACCAAAAACAACGTGCAAAATTGTTTCTAGAGTGATATTTTGCATAGCTTTGTGTGCCACAACTGATTGCTGCTGCGACCATGTGCTGGCTACTTTATCGGTAATTTGGCAGATTGTCTTAGCATAAGATTTAACTTTTTCCCCATGAAAAGGAGGCATCATCAATTTGCGCTGTCGGCGGTGAGACGAGCCATCTAATAAAACTAGAGAATTGTCTCCTAGCAAACTACTGGCGAGTCCGTTGGTGCGTCCTACATCAAACTTTTGGGCATCAACGCTCAAGATATCCTGAATTCCCTGGGGATTGCTTACTACTATAAATGGAGGCAAACCTAGCAAGTTTAACTCAAAGATATCTCCGTATTTGCTGGCGCATTCTTCCAAATAATTTAGAGGACGAAAGATCCAGTTACCTAACTGGATTAGCGAGGAGCTTTTGGGACCATTTATCATCGCTTGCATTGGGAAAGGTGACAATATTATTTTAGATATTTATAAATTTTGGGTGGAATACAGTTATTCAACCAATTCAGAATTATATTCGTTGAAAGAACGCCGCTTTAATTCTATTGACTCCGAACGAGGCAAGAGATCGAATACTTCTCTTAACCTATCGTCTATTTGTTCGTAAGGAACTTGTCCTTTAGCTTCATAAACCTTTTCGCCCTGTCCGTTTAAAATTACGGTCTGAGGTACGACACCAGAATAATAGTAACCTGGTTCCTGGGGAGTATAATCGGATTTAGCTAATAAAGAATCTACGCTCACAGGAATGACATTAGCTGCCCGACCGTAAAATTCTTGAATGCGAGAAACTATTAACGAAAATTCTTTGCAGTCTCTACTGTCATCTACATAAAAAACCAACACGGCAGGAATTTCTCGTTGTAAAGACTCTTTTAAATTAAGCCGAGGGGGAACTAAAGAGCCATTTCCTGCATACAAAATAAAGATATTACCATCATAGCGGTCGTCATCGATATTAGCTAAAGCAGGTGTTCCATGTCCAAATAATGCGATCGCACAAATTGCTAGTACCAAGCCTAACTCAACTAAAGATTGTCTGAACCGAGATAAAATATTGCGATCGCATCTAAATAACTCAATCAAAATCATATATAAATAAGTTTTTATTTAAAATTGCTGCAATATATAAGTTTATCTTGCTTTTACCAATGAATTTGACTGAGAATATAGCGCAGGCGATCGTAATCGTCTTTTAACAGTACGCTGAGATTTCTACCTACGCTAACCAACCAGTCTCGATTCGCCTGACGCAACTGATACACATCTCTTACCGCAGCTGCTACCAAAGACTCGACGGGAATATCTCTAACCTGTAACAAAGTGCGTAAAAAATCTAGTTTTTCGGTAAAGTGAATGACTTCTGCTGGTTCGCAACGATAGACGGCTTGATGTATTTGTGGCGGACGTGGGGGTAAATATTGAAATACCTTGCCCAGGTTTTTGCCGTTACCGTTCTGGGTATTGTTGGGTACTTCGTAACCGACAATTGCCGCTTTAAATTCAGTTTTAAGCATGGCAAAAATCTGTGGCTGCTGTTCCCGCAATTCTGCTAACGACAACCCCAAAGCCCTAGCGCGATGTACCGAGTCGATTGGCGTAGTCGTAACGTGGGTAACTACCGCCAAAATCTTATTGCCCGACTCCTCATCAAAAGAGGCGAGCCAACTACCAAATGGCGGCATTTTAGGAAATTTAAGATCTTCTGGTTCGAGACACTGTGCCAAATACTGCGTGGTGGAAGTTTCAATTACTTCGGCAATATGATTGGGATGGCGATCGCCTACTGTAAACTGAGGTAGGGGAAGACGCATAAGGCGTTAATTAAACTATTTTTTCTTAGACAGGTCTACTGCTTCAACTTCTGATAAGTTAAAAGTAACTAATTTATCCCAGTTACCGCCTTCAAATAACACTGCTACTTTATTATCGTCAATGCGCTGTACCAGACCCTCAAATTTGTAGTAGGTATCATCGGGGTTAGTAACTTTAACGGTTGCTCCTGGTAAGATCATCATAATTTTTATTCGTGGCGCGATCGCACCTTGCTAAAATTTGCTGTTATCTAGCTTATAACAAACAAATGTCGCTGTCTTTATTTAATTAAAAAGGCGAACACTGTTCGCCTCTAACAACAAAGTGGTTAACTATAATTAGCCTGGTTCTTCCTCATATTCAGGTGCTTTCTGTTTTTCAGGAATATTGACTGGCGGAGGATTGTACGGTTCTGGTTTGATATCATCATCCCAGACATCTTCGGGAGGAGTACTATATTCGTACTCTTTTACTGGAGTTTTAGTTTCGTATACTGGAACATCGTATACTTCTTCTTCAGGTGTCTCTTCCCAGTTACTTTCTTCGTATTCTTCATAAGGTACTGCCTCTGCTTTTTGGCTTACAGGTGGAACCGTGCTAGCTTCTTGCCATTCATCTTCATCCCAGCGTTCCTCCATTACGGGAGTTCGTTCGGGAATGGGATTGGCGATGGGAGTGTTTATTGGCGTACCAGTACCCAGTTGGTTCTCTGCTTTAACTGTCTGAGGATAATATTCTTCTGGTTCTCTTTCCCATACGGGACGACCGATACCCAGACGCTCCAAAAGTCCTACTGAAAGTTGAGTAATTCTTTCTTCCGAACCCTCAAAGACAATGAGTCTATTGGGTCCGCTACTGACTACTTCGTCGATAGATAGTTCGTAAGTACTGATAAGGCGATCGGGAATTTGGGTTATTCCCAATGAAGCAATAATTATCGAGTAAACTTTGCCGTCGCGAACGTCAAATTGAAAATCTCTTACTCTACCCAGAGGTTCTCCAGCTTCTGTAATTACTTCGCAGTTAATCAACTTGCTAAAAGTTTCTATGTCAATATCTTCGATTACATCTTCATCATCTACTAAAATGACATCTCCAGTTTGGCGGATGCTGTCGAGATACATATATTTTGGTATACCAGATACCGAGAGTAAGTTGTCTCGTAAACCCAAGGCTATTACTTCTCTGCGGTCTATATCTACTAATATTTCTTTAACTACTCCCAACCGCTTACCACTATTGCGAGCGATTACCTGAGTATTGAGAAATTCAGAACGTAGATGTGTATTTTCGGTTGTCATTTTATTGTTTGATTTATAAAAGCTGCTGCTTGCGCTTGCTGTTTTTTAAAGTAATTTTAAAATTGCGATCGGCAGTTACGGCTGCTGTTAAAAAAAGTACTAAAAAAATTGCTATGGAGACTACCTATCGCCTTGATGTTGTTTGTCGATTTACCAGGCAAAAGTTAGTTTTTAAAGATTAAATTTTTACTTTAATTGCTTTTTTGCCTTGCATAACTGCGGTTATTCGTTACTATCCAATTTTAGTTTCTACATATCGCTCCGAATGTTACTTAATAACTTTACGATCGTATAACCATTTTAGCTAATCCCAAAGTGTTTGCCTCATTGGAGCATGAATATTGTTTTTTGGCAAGCAAAAATATTATTGCTACTGAAGTTGCAGCAGACTATGACGATTTGAAGTAATTTTTAGCGTTTAGTCTACTAGTTAATTAAAGGTAAAGCGTTAATTAATGAGGGATAAGCAGGTAGAGAGCATCGCTTAATTTGGAAGCAGGAAGCAAGGGTATTTCGCAGCAACTTAGCAATCAATAGCGATAATAATAACAAAATTGGTAGTTAGTTACTGCAAGTGGGTACTCTAAAGTTTGTTGCCTCCAAAGTTTTCCTGAGAACCCATGAACCGCGATCCCATTGCTCCAGAATTTAAAAGTTTACCATTTACTCCCGATATTTTAGAAAGACTATCCAAACAACAGAGCGAATCATCGGCAAGTGGTTGTTTGGAACTAATATTTGGTTCGGTTCGATTTTTTGTTTATCTCAATCGAGGAAAACTGCTTTATGCTACTAATTCTATAGATCCCTTTGAAAGATTAGAGCGTCATCTGCGTCGCTTGAGTCATCAAAATGACGGGCTCGATAGTAAAGTTGTCAAACAACTATGCCAACAATACCAAAATGAGACAGATTTGCAGTCCGATTTTCCTTTGGACTATCAGAGTATTTTAAAACTGTCACAACAGCAATATTTGAATTCTCTAGAAACAGCAACTCTTATAGGCAGAATCACCAGAGAGGTGTTTGAAGCTATATTATGTTTGCCTGATTCTTGTTATTGTAGGTTACTCGCTCCCAACAAACAGTTACCAGAATTTTGTAAATTTGACTTGGCTTTACATCTTCAACAGTGCCACAAAAGACTACAAGCCTGGAAAACTTTTACCGCAGAATTGACTTCTACTTACCAGCGTTTGTATTTGGTAACAGAAAAAAATAAATCTGTTACCAACTTGCCTACCGAACAAAATGAGACGATTTGTAAATTTCTTAAGGGTTATAATTTTCGTCAGATTGGAGCTTTACTCGATCGCGATGAATTAATTGTGGCAAAAATTCTCTATCCTTCAATAGTTAACAAAACTATTGTTCTTAGAGATCCTCAATCTCCCTTCGATTTATTACCACCACTGCCAACACAAAATATTTTTGCTCCGTCTGAAGACTCTATTGAGTTTGGTGCGCCTGTCGAATATTCTCCAATAGATAGAAGCAGCTATCGTCTACGTAGTTCGAGCAGTCAGGAGACTTTAATCTCGATCGAAAAAACTTGGAAAATAGTTTGTATAGACGATAGTAAAGCAATTCAAGAAGATATTCAAAAAATTCTCGACAACAAATTATTTAAAGTTTTGGGAATTGAAGATTCGGCAATTGCTGTCGATTGGTTAAACAAATATCAACCAGACTTGATCTTGTTAGATGCAAATATGTCCAATACTAACGGATATGAACTTTGTTCTTTACTGAGAAACGAGCGTAACTTTAAAACCACTCCGATTATAATCTTAGCCCAAGAGAGAAGTTCGCTCGATTCTACTAAACTAAAATCGGTAGGAGCGACTGACTGTTTATCTAAACCCTTCGATCGCACACAGCTTTTTAATATTATTTTCAAATATATTTAATAGTATAATTTTAGGCGAATCACGGTTTATTTTGTTGGGTATTGCTATAAAAATGTCTGCGCCAGCAATTGTTTGAAGCGATCGAGATTAGGTAGAGAAGTTTGTGCGCCATTTTTAGTCACAGCTAAGGCACCAGCAACCGTACCCCAGCGAACTGCTTCTGCCAGAGATTTTCCAGAGGCTATGGCTACTGCTAAAGCTCCATTAAACGCATCGCCCGCAGCTACTGTATCGACTACCGAAACCGATATTGGTTCTACCCAAAAACTATCGGTAGCACTACTACAAAATGCTCCCTGACTGCCCAAAGTAACAATTACGTTTTTAACACCCATTTGATGCAGACAAAATGCTGCCTGTCTGGCAGTAGTTACGCCATCAACTGTAAACCCTACCAACTGACTAGCCTCTATCTCATTGGGAGTGATAAGATCGATCGCCCGATAGAGTTCGTCGGGTAAATTTGACATTGCAGGAGCGGGATCGAGTATCGTAAAACAATTATTGGCTCTAGCTTCTCTGGCTGCTGCTAATACGGTAGCCAGGGGAATACCCAACTCCATCAATACCACTTTGCTTTGAGAGAGCAACCCTCGAAATTTTTTAACTTCTTCCTCTCTGACCAAATTGTTTGCGCCAGCAGCACAGGCAATAGTGTTATCTCCTTTTTCATCTACTACAATTGAAGCCACTCCTGAATGAGTATGAGGGTTAACGGTTACTCCTTCAATATTTACACCTGCATTAGATAAATTTTCTAACAAAGTTTGACCGAAGCGATCGCCCCCTACCTGTCCGACTAAACTGACTGGAGTTCCTAATTTAGCTATTGCTACGGCTTGATTGGCTGCTTTGCCTCCCGCAGCCGAAAAAAAGCGATTGCCAATTACGGTTTCTCCCTTACTCGGTAATCGAGAAACTTCTACTACTAGATCTAAATTAATACTGCCAAAGACAACGATGGTCATTATAAAAAGTTTATAATCTCAATGCTATAAATTGCTGTTTGATTGTCGCTACTACAATTTAGCTACCTCAATTATCGCCGATCTCCAATAAAAAGCCTACCAGCTAAAAACCAGAACCTTCATCAGGAATAATTATTTCAACCTAGTTACTTTGATGTCTACAGCATGAATAATTACCATAAGTCGATTTGGAATTTTAAATTTATCGCTCGCTCGATATTTATTTGGTTAATAGCGATCGCTATTGTCGGTTTGGGTTTTACTATAGCGCGAGCGCAAAATGCTAATGCTCAATTAGCTAAAGAAGTATATCTCGATAACTGTAGTAGCTGTCACGTACCTATTCCTGCGGAAGTTTTACCAACCAAAACCTGGGAACAGATTTTAAACAACCCTGAAAATCATTACGGTGCGTCTTTGACTTTACCAGATAGGGTGAGTACGCTTTTGATCTGGAGTTATTTGAAAAACAACTCTCGTCCCTTAATTACAGGAGAAACTGCTCCTGAATACGTTACTAATTCTCGTTATTTACAAGCTTTGCATCCCCAGGTAGATTTGCCCAAACCAACTACCCATCAAAGCTGTATTCTCTGTCATCCCAATGCAACAGAGTTAGACTATATTACGATTAAAGATTAATCGCTCTCAATTTCATCAAATGTGGCGATCGATTGCTGGTAACGATTTAAACTTTTCTAGCTCGACTGGTTTTTCTGCTTTGAGACGCGCGATTTCTGCTAATATCTGCTGCTGTTGTTTTTGAACGAGATCGAGGCGATCGCAAATTGCTGATAACTGTTCGGAGTTAGTTGTTAGTTCGTAGTTGGTAACGGTTTTGGTAAGATTTTTATCTTTTACTCTAACTTCCCAACCAAACAGCTTTTTGAGTAGCAAAAATGGAGCTTGTAAAATCCACAACCACAGGCGATCGATTGAGGTAGTGATTAACTTATAAACAGCGACAAATAATCTAATCATAAAAATTGTCGCGATCGCCATCCCAACTACGGTAATTAGAGGATGATGAACTAACCATAAAATTAATGGATGTTCGGCAAACCAACTGTTTATCGTATAGTCTAAAGAGCTTTTAAACTTATCTAACATGTAGTCATTAGTAGTTGTCTTAAAAGTATCTAACTGGCGGTTTGTAGTTTGGGTAACTGTATCGGCAAAGTTTTCTGCCGCTGAAACTGTCTTATTCAAAATATTCATTATCTTATCTTTGCTAAAAATTCAGACAGCTATAATCGAACCAACGCAAATTGCTACGAAGTATTGGGGTAATTAGCTACTTACTGTGGATAAAACTAAAATTTATTTCTATTATAATTTCAAAACTTTGACCGATCCGAGCGATCGCCACAGACCGAAACAGGTAGTGATTCTACGCCATAGCAGCAGGTAGACTAAAACGCTGGGAAACTAGGCAAAATGGTAACATTATTTTATAGAAGGTCATTCAGGTTCGTGGTTTTCCAGCCAGATCCAGTCTTTTTTCAACAGCAAGGTGTTCTACTAAAGCAAATTCCCAAGCTGCGATCGCAACTCGCCAAGATAAATAAAAATACCGATAAATCGATTTATTATGTTTAAAAAACTGTTTGGAGATCCCAACGCTCGTAAACTCAAACAATTTCAGCCTACAGTAAAGGAAATAAATTTACTAGAAGAAGATATCAAAAAGCTTTCTGACGACGAGCTTAAAGCCAAAACCTCAGAATTTAGAGAGCAGTTAGCCGAAGCTAAGACTGAGGAAGAAACTAAAGAAATTCTCGAAGATTTGTTACCTGAAGCTTTTGCTGTAGTAAGAGAAGCAGCAGTTCGAGTTTTAGGGATGCGCCACTACGACGTACAGCTTTTAGGTGGTATCGTTCTTTATAAAGGGCAAATTGCTGAAATGAAGACTGGGGAAGGTAAAACTTTAGTCTGTACGCTTCCAGCATATCTCAATGGTTTGACGGGTAAAGGAGTTCACGTAGTTACAGTTAACGACTATCTGGCAAGAAGAGACGCTGAATGGATGGGGCAAGTACATCGCTTTCTCGGTTTGACTGTCGGTCTGATTCAGTCGGGAATGAATCCGATGGAGAGAAAGAAAAACTATGGCTGCGACATTACCTATACAACCAACAGCGAACTAGGCTTTGATTATCTGCGAGATAATATGGCTACTTCTATGGAAGAGGTCGTGCAGCGTCCTTTTAACTACTGCGTGATTGACGAAGTCGATTCGGTTTTAATCGATGAAGCTAGAACCCCGTTAATTATTTCGGGACAGGTAGAACGTCCGACAGAAAAATATTTGCAGGCAGCGCAGATAGCAGAACAGTTGGTTCAACAAGAAAACGAAGAAGATGAATCAGGCGACTACGAAGTCGATGAAAAAGCCCGCAACGTTTTAATGACCGATATAGGTTTTGCCCGCGCCGAAGAAATATTGGGCGTTAGCGATTTATACGATCCAGAAAATCCCTGGGCGCATTATATATCTAATGCGATTAAAGCTAAAGAACTATTTACTAAAGACGTTAACTACATGGTGCGTAATGGCGAAGTAGTGATCGTCGATGAATTTACGGGTAGGGTACTGGCAGGAAGACGCTGGAGTGATGGTTTGCACCAGGCGATTGAAGCTAAAGAAGGAGTAGAAATTCAAAAAGAGACTCAGACTTTAGCTAGTATTACCTATCAAAACTTTTTCTTGCTGTATCCGACTCTAGCAGGAATGACGGGTACGGCAAAAACCGAAGAAACCGAGTTTGAGAAAGTCTATAATCTTCAGGTTACGATTATTCCCACTAATTTACCGTCTAAGCGCGCAGATCTTTCCGATGTAGTTTATAAAAAAGAACTCGGTAAATGGCAGGCAGTAGCCCAAGACTGCGCCAACATGAACGAAAACGGTCGCCCCGTACTGGTGGGAACTACCAGCGTGGAAAAATCAGAGTTGCTTTCCAAGCTGCTGCAAGAAAAAAATATCGCTCATAATTTGCTCAATGCCAGACCCGAAAACGTCGAACGGGAGTCAGAAATTATCGCCCAGGCAGGTCGCAAAGGTGCGGTAACTATTGCCACTAACATGGCGGGACGCGGTACGGATATTATTTTAGGTGGTAACTCTGACTACATGGCGCGGTTGAAGATCAGAGAATATCTCATGCCCAGAATCGTCAGACCTGAAGATGACAGTCTGATGGTAGGAGTTCCCCAATTCAATGGTAAACAAGCCCCTCAAGGTTTCGCCGCCAATGGCAAGAAAAAAGCTAAAAGCTGGAAAGCATCGCCGCAAATCTTTCCTACGGAATTATCTACCGAAACCGAAAACTTACTAAAAGAAACGGTTAAGTTTGCCGTACAGCAGTATGGAGAACAAAGCTTGCCAGAACTAGTAGCAGAAGAAAAAATCGCGGTAGCAGCAGAGAAAGCCCCTGTAGAAGATCCCGTAATTCAAAAGCTAAGGGAAGTTTACAATCAAATTTTACAAGAATACGAGCAGTTTACCGCTAAAGAACACGAAGAAGTTGTAACTAACGGCGGACTACACGTAATCGGTACGGAAAGACACGAATCTCGCCGTATTGACAACCAGTTACGGGGACGGGCAGGCAGACAGGGCGACCCTGGTTCCACTAGATTCTTTCTCAGTTTGCAAGATAACTTGTTAAGAATTTTTGGTGGCGATCGCGTCGAACGGTTGATGAACATGATGCGAGTCGAAGACGATATGCCCATCGAATCAAAGATGCTGACCAATTCTTTGGAAGGGGCGCAAAAGAAAGTCGAAACTTTTTACTACGACACCCGCAAACAGGTATTTGAATATGACGAGGTGATGAATAACCAGCGTCGGGCAATTTATGCCGAACGCCGTCGGGTACTGGAAGGATTCGACCTCAAAGAACAGGTTATTCAGTATGCCGAAAAAACCATGAGTGAAATCGTCGATGCCTATGTCAATCCCGAACTTCCTCCCGAAGAATGGAAACTAGATAAAATGGTTGATAAGGTCAAAGAGTTTATCTATTTACTAGAAGATTTAGAACCAGTCCATTTAGAAGACATGACCGTAGGCGAAATTAAGACTTTTCTTCATGAAGAGGTTCGTAAAGCTTATGACCTTAAAGAAAATCAGATCGATAGCATCCAGCCTGGCTTGATGCGACAAGCCGAACGCTTCTTTATCCTCCAGCAAATCGATACTCTATGGCGCGAACACCTCCAGGCAATGGATGCCCTGCGGGAGTCTATTGGTTTGCGGGGTTACGGACAAAAAGATCCTCTGATTGAATACAAACAAGAAGGTTACGAGATGTTTATTGAAATGATGATCGATATTCGCCGTAATGTTGTGTATTCACTGTTCCAATTCCAGCCACAACCACAACCGCAAGCAGTATAAAAGATGATATTTATGTATGGGTGAGGCATGCCTTGCCCCTACTGTCTGGCATTATTTAGCCCAAAGAAAGCGAAAAGTCGTCCCGCGATTTAGTTCGGATTCTACTTCGATCGCGCCGTTTTGATTTTCTACAATTTTTTTGACAGTTGCCAGACCGATTCCCGTGTTGCGTTTATCATTTTGTTTGCCTAAAGTTTGAAAGATATCAAAAATTTTCGCCTGTGCTTTAGCAGCAATGCCAGGTCCATTATCGCTAACGGCAAATTCGTAAAACTTCTCTCGTTCTAGAACTGAAATGACTATTTTTCCCTGAGAAGGATTGTGATGATGCTTGATGCTATTGCTAATTAAGTTAGAAAAAATCTGGCTTAAAAGCAAACGTTGAGTTTCAATTATTGGCATTTCTCCTTCTATTGCTATCTTAAACTCTGGGGGAGGAGCTAGAAGATCGACAGTTTCCTCTATCAGTTGTCTGACATCAACTTTTTCTTCGGAGCTTATCTGCCTGCCTGCGCGAGCATATTGTAGCAGCCCTTCAATCATGTTTTCCATTCTGCCAACTCGCTCTCTCAGTAAATTCATCTGCTTTTGAGTATCTGGGGTGAGTTTACCTTCTAAGTCTTCTTCAATCCACAAAGAAAGATTGCTAATTGCTCTAAGTGGTGCTTTGAGATCGTGAGATACGATATGGGAAAAATCATGAAGTTCCTGGTTGCGTTCTGCCAGGGTACTATTAATTTGAACTAAAGTTTGATTGAGACTGACAAGTTCTCCCGCTCTTGCTTGTAGTTCCATTCGTCTATTTTCTAGCTCACGCTCTAATAGATCGAATAAACATAGTGCTGCCAAAAAACCGAGAAGACTAATAATAGCAACACACCACAATAAAATGTTTGTCGTTTTTCTGACATCGAAAAGTTTTTGTCTGTGAGTATTTAGCAACTCCCACTCTTCCGTTCTTAAGGTATTAGCATTAACTTTAATAGCATCTAAAGTAGTTTGGCTTTGAGAAAATAAATTATCGATCTGAGAAGAACGCGGACTGGTTCGATTTGTTGCTGCTACTGTTTGCGCTAACAAACTCATTTCTCTTCGTATGAGTTTGGTAATTTGCGCCACATCTGGCTGTTGTGAAGTGTCGCGGTGTAAATCTTCAAGTTTGGTCAGGCTATTTGGCACCTCTTTAGTTGCCTGCTGGTAAGATTCGAGAAAATCGGGTCGACGAGTAATTACGTAGCCACGAATCCCCGTTTCTGCGCTATTGATTAAAGAAAGTACATTGTTAGTTTCAATAATCGCCATCTCGCTGCGATCGATTTGTCGATGAACGGCGATCGCATCTTCTCGCGACCAAATCCAGGTTACTAAGATAGTAAAAGTGCAAATTGCTGGTATGGAAAGAATTAATGCTCCTCGATAACGAATTGGAAGTTTAGACCAGCGGCAGTTTTTACCAACCGAACCCAAAAATTGGAGCATTGTTATTACCTCTCAAATAGATAATAGTTATTATCTAACACAAAGCTTTGGCTCGTTTTACCGCAGCTCGATATCGAGCCAATTGGCAATAGGCATTGGTGACAAGTTAAGGCTCTGTGTCGGTTGTCAAGAGGGATTCGGAGACAAGTCCAGAGGTGGCATAGCTCTTTTAGGGCGAGGGGATTTGACTATCCCCAAGTCGCGATTTTCAGGTGCAGTTAGATAGGCGACAATATTGGTGACATTGCCTTGATTTAATGCTTGGGTAAAATGATAAATTCCGCGAAAAACCATTTCTACAGAAATAGAATTTATARGTAAGGTAAGCTCGTCAGCAATCTCATCAGAGAGAGCGAGGAGAAGAGCAGAGAAAAGCCATGTTGCCCAGATTTGTAATTTAATCCCATTAATCGAACGCCACTTGCTTCAAGTCGGGGAACCCGCCCAACGCAGTGGCTCACCAGTCCACAAGTAACTCAAACCTGGCAACCGTTTAAGTAGAAGAAAACTTTCTTCGATTCGCCAGCGACGTGAGTAGAGAGCGCCAACCACAAAGGGAGGTAAAATCTTGGGGTCAAGTACCGAAGTAAGATATCGATACCAGCTACGACCATGACGAATCTCAACTAAACGCAAATCCAGAATGGGATTACCTTGATAACCAGTACCGAGGCGAATCAATCGGCAAAGCCGATTCGCCGACCGAAGGTCGTGTGCGATTCGTTCTTCTGAAACCTAGATTAATAGGGGGATAGAAGGCATTTCTAAAGTAACCCACAATGGGTCGAGTTCGCACTTTCAATCCTTTAGAAATGACAACTTACATATCATCAATGTGAGGTAATAACTAACAATAGTAAAATCCAAGTCATTGCGCCCTTGTGCGGGGCGAAAAGCATACAGCGTCCCCTTCGGCGACGAAGGAGAGGAGTTTCCCTTAAATCTGGGCTGATAATTCAGATTTAATCTGCGGGAGTAATAGCGGACAGAGCGACGCAGCCCCGAATGGGGCAAAG